>JAQGMD010000322.1 GCA_028292565.1 Burkholderia sp.
GTCACACTGGGCGGGCGCAATATCAAAAATTTGGCTGACACAGTCGGTGAACTCAAATCGCTCGGCGAAGTCGATTAACTGGCTGTCGACGTGGCGCAGCGGGAATCGGTGGCGCAAGCTTTCATTCTCGCTGCAACACGCTACGGCCGCACTTGTAAAGGAGCTGAATATATGCCACGCAAAATGGCCGTCACTGCGGCCAGCAACATCGATAACGATCAGAAGGCGCCGGGCCAGGTGATCGACCTGGAGACTCGGCTGACGCAGGACCACCATCAATCGCTGAAGCTGTGGCTGCGCATGCTGTCGTGCACAGTCCGCATCGAGAACGAAATTCGCGCGCGGCTGCGCAGCGAGTTCGGCATCACCTTGCCGCGCTTCGACCTGATGGCGCAACTGGAGCGTCATCCGCAAGGATTGAGGATGGGAGAGCTGTCCAAACGCATGATGGTCACCGGCGGCAATATCACCAGCATTACCGACCAGCTCGAGCAGGAGAAACTGGTGGTGCGGGTGCCCGACCCCAACGATCGCCGCGCATACAGTGTGAAGCTGACCCCCGCCGGCCGGCGCACTTTCAAGCGCATGGCGGAGGTGCACGAGGGCTGGATCACGGAGCTGCTCGGCGGCGTGTCAAAGGCCGACAAGAGCCAGCTGATTGCGCTGCTGTCGCAGGTGAAGCACCATTTGAACGGCCAGTCGGCGCCGGATCACCAATAACCAAACCCCGAAGGAGACCAGCCATGCGCTACCTGCCAGGCCAACCGCAGCAGCTTCCCGGCAATCGAATTCCGATGACGGATTACCAGGCGCGCCATTTCCAGTTTGAAGTGGGTGGTGGCGTGGCTACGCTCACGATCAACCGCCCGGATCGCAAGAATCCGCTGACCTTCGACTCCTATGCGGAGTTGCGCGACCTGTTTCGCACGCTCGTTTATGCGGATGACGTGAAGGCGCTGGTCATTACCGGCGCCGGAGGCAATTTCTGTTCGGGTGGCGATGTACACGACATCATCGGCCCGCTGACACAGCTCGACATGCCGGGCCTGCTGGCTTTTACGCGCATGACGGGCGACGTGGTGAAAGCAATGCGTGCCTGTCCGCAGCCGATCGTCGCTGCGGTCGACGGCATTTGCGCCGGCGCCGGGGCAATGCTGGCGCTCGCATCCGATATACGCTTCGGCACCGCGCGCAGCAAGACCGCTTTCCTGTTCACGCGGGTCGGCCTGGCCGGCTGCGACATGGGCGCATGCGCACTGCTACCGCGCATGATCGGGCAGGGCCGGGCTTCCGAACTGCTGTTTTCTGGTCGCAGCATGAGTGGAACCGAAGGCGAACAATGGGGCTTTTTCAATCGGCTGTGCATACCGGAATCGGTCGTGGCCGATGCGCAGGTATTTGCTGCCGAACTGGCGCATGGTCCTACCTTTGCCCACGGCATGACGAAAAAGATGCTGCAGCAGGAATGGAACATGGGCGTCGACGAAGCGATCGAGGCGGAAGCTCAGGCGCAGGCGATCTGCATGGCGACCAATGACTTCCATCGCGCGTACCACGCATTTGTGGAGAAGCAGCGGCCGGCTTTCGAGGGCGACTAAGATGCGCGACAAAAGTTATTTGAGCTGGCCCTTTCTCGACGCGCGGCATCGCGAGCTTGAACAGGCAGTGGATGAGTGGGCGAACCGGAATCTGTCACATCAGCATGAACAGGATGTGGATGCCGCCTGCCGGCAGTTGGTACGCCAACTCGGAGCCGCGGGCTGGCTGCGCCATGCCATCGGCGGTACTGCATTCGGCGCTGCCGCCGATGCCATCGATACCCGCGCAGTCTGCCTGATCCGCGAGACACTCGCCCGCCATTCCGGTCTGGCCGATTTTGCGTTTGCCATGCAGGGACTCGGCTCCGGCGCGATCACCCTGTTTGGCAGCGCGGAACACAAGCAGCGTTACCTGACGCGGGTCGGCGTGGGCGATGCGATATCGGCCTTTGCCCTGTCGGAACCGGAGGCCGGATCGGACGTGGCGGCGATGGAATGCGCCGCTGTCCGCGATGGCGGCCATTATGTATTGAACGGTGAAAAAACCTGGATCTCGAACGGCGGTATCGCTGACTTGTATGTGGTGTTCGCGCGTACCGGCGAAGCGCCGGCTGCACGCGGCATCTCGGCTTTCATCGTCGACGCGGAGACGCCCGGCTTCAGCATTGCGGAGCGCATCCAAGTGATTGCCCCTCATCCGCTTGCACGCATCAAATTTTCAGATTGTCGCATCCCCGTCGCCAATCGCCTCGGCGAAGCCGGCCAGGGCTTCAAGGTGGCGATGGCGACTCTCGACATATTCCGCACATCGGTCGCGGCCGCATCGCTCGGGTTTGCGCGACGCGCTATGGATGAGGCTTTGCAGCGAGCCACCACGCGCAAGATGTTCGGGCAAACGCTCGCCGATTTTCAACTGACGCAGGCGAAGCTGGCGCAAATGGCGACCGGCATCGATGCCGCGGCGTTGCTGACATACCGCGCCGCCTGGCAGCGCGACCAGGGCCAGCGCGTCACGAAAGAAGCCGCCATGGCAAAACTGACCGCGACTGAAACGGCACAACAAGTCATCGACGCGGCACTGCAGATGTTCGGTGGCCTGGGCGTGGTGAGCGGTCAACCAGTCGAGCAGCTATATCGTGAAATCCGCGCGCTGCGGATATATGAGGGCGCAAGCGAAGTGCAGCAATTGATTATTGCGCGGGAATTGCTGCGTGAAGCATCACCGGCATAGAAGACGCTTAACAAGAAAGGCAAGATATGGAAATTCTTCAACCACCTGGCTGGGCGCGCCCAAAAGGATACTCCAACGGCATCACAGCGTCGGGCCGCATGGTGTTCGTCAGCGGCATGGTCGGCTGGGATGCGCAAGGCGAATTTCACACCGACGACTTCGCCGGCCAGACGCGGCAAGCGCTGCTCAACATTGTCGCAGTATTGGCCGAGGCGAGGGCGCGGCCGGAACACATCGTCCGCATGACCTGGTATGTGGTCGACAAAGCTGAATACGTCGCTGCGTACAAGGAGATCGGCGATGCTTATCGGGAAATCATTGGGCGCCACTATCCGACGATGACGGCGATACAGGCTGTAGCGCTCATTGAGGAGCGCGCGCGACTGGAGATTGAAGTTACTGCAGTGGTGCCGGAATAATCGCTCAGCGCTCGCAGCAGTTGCAGCTTGGGATGCCAATCTGATGCCAATCCCACAACACCTGGCTTTGCACGTCGTTGATTTTTATACGAGCGGCAACCATTGCGATTGAATCCCGCACCATGGAGGGAAGCCTTCGGTCCCGCGCAGGCGGGAACGACACAGCGGTCTGTACCCCAAAGAGTCAACACTGGTTATTGCCTCCACTCATCGCGAGCGTCGTGATGCATCTCTCTGGATTCCCGCCTGCGCCGGAATAACGTGGTACGCGAGCCGTCTGGTACTTGTGTAGATACCCAGGCGATTCCATAACAAGCCGACAATCACCTCGGCCGCCCCCACAATTTGGTATATTCCGAGGGTTTCAGCGCATAGAGCAAAGGAGCCCACGCTTGATCCATCTCCTCCACACCGCAGACTGGCAGATCGGTACCCGCTTCGGCCAGTTCAGTGCGGAAGAAGCAGCGCTGCTGACCGAAGCGCGATTCGAAACGGTCGAAAACATTGCCAGGCTTGCATCGGAAAAAAAGGTGCAGGCTGTGCTCGTCGCCGGCGATGTGTTCGACCAACAGACGGTGACCGACAAGGTGATCCGGCGCCTGTTCGCATCGCTCGCAGGCTACGCCGGACACTGGATCATGATCCCCGGGAATCACGATGCCGCGCTGCCGGAAAGCGTGTGGACGCGTGCGGCGAGACTGAACTGCATCCCGCCAAATGTGAAGGTGCTGCTGACCCCGGCGGTGGTGCCATTCGACGAAGGCTTTTCCGTACTCGCAGCGCCGTTGACGCAGCGTCGAACCTTCGACGATGTCACGGAATTTTTCGACGACGCGGTGACGCCCGATGGACATGTGCGCATAGGGCTGTCGCACGGTAGCGTGCTGCAGAAGCTTCCTGAAGGGATCGATGCCGGCAACCCCATCGCGGAAGACCGGGTTAGCCGCGCGTCCCTCGACTATCTGGCGCTCGGCGACTGGCATGGCGTCTATACGGTCAATGACAGGACCTGGTACTCCGGCACGCCGGAGACCGATCGCTTCCGGCATAATCGCTCGGGAATGGTGCTCGAAGTAAAAATTGAAGGACCGGGCGCGGTGCCCGATGTCACCGGACACCGGAGCAGCAAATACGATTGGCATCGGTGGGTAGAAAACCTGGCGGTGTCCTCCGACGTCGACCTGCTGATAACAAGACTCGGCGGACTGTCCGGTAAGGATGTGGTGCACCTGACGGTGAGCGGCTCGGTCGATATGGCTGCATCGCGCAGACTGGAGACCGCGATCGAAGAAGCAAGCGCACGGGTCCGGGCATTGCGCATGGACATGTCCGCCATGCGCCTGATGCCGACAGCGGACGATCTCGCGACATTGGGAGCGAACAGCGGATACCTCGCCAACGCGGTTGCGAAACTGAAAACGGCGCAGGACGATCCGGATCAACACGCGGTAGCGACCGAGGCACTGATGCTGCTGTCGCGAATACATCGGGACCTGGGCACAAAACAATGAAGATCAGCCGCATACTCATCGAGGATTTCAAGCAGTTCACCGGCCAGGTGCTGATCGACGACCTGAATCCCGGACTCAATATCTTCACCGGCCCGAACGAGGCCGGCAAGACCAGCATCGCTACCGCGGTACGCACTATCTTTCTGGAAAAGCATCGGTCCAGCACGCTCAAGCATCTGGTGCCGTGGCAGTCCTCATCGGGACAGCCGCGAATCGAAGTGGAATTCGTCACGGGAGACCAGCAGTACGTATTGCGCAAGAGTTTTGTGTCCAAAGCGCGCTGCGAACTGATACGCGACGGCAAGCAAAGGCTCGAAGGCGAAGAGGCGGAGGAGGCGCTGGCCGCGCTGCTGCGCTTCGCGCGTCCGAATCGCGGCTCTGCTGCGGCGGAACACGGTGGCATCCCGGGCCTGCTGTGGGTATCCCAGGGTCAGGCGCAAGATGTCGAAGGCCCAGTGGTACATGCGGCAAGTTATCTGCGTGAGGCACTCAACCAGTTGTCCGGCGCGACGGTGGAGGCCGGCGAAGATGTGCTGATCTCCGGCGTAAAACAGGAACTGCACAAGCTGCTCACTGAAAAGACGCGTAAGCCGACCGGTCAGCTCGCCACGACCGAGGCCGAACTCGAAGCGGCGCTCGCACAGGAGCAACATCTTCGCAGCCAGCAGTCGCAATATGAGAATGATGTCGACCGCCTGATCAGGCTGCAGGCGGAATACGACGATGTCGCGCGACGCAAGCCGTGGGAAGCGCTGGAGAAAAAAGCGGCGGATGCGCAGGGCAAGGTCACCGAACTGCGCTCGGCAAAAAATGCGCTGGCACAACTGGAAGTGGTGCAAGCCGCCAGCCGCGAACAAATCAGGCTGCTGCGTGAACGCGAGCAGGACGCCAACAGGGAACTGGAAGCGCTGGCATCGCTGGAAGCCAACCATCTGAAAGCAAAGCGCGAAGCCGAAGATGCGGCCGCGGAATTGCTGCAGCTGGCGCAGACCATGGAGGCCGCCGCCGCCGCATCCGGGAAGGCGCAGCAAATGCTGCAGCTCGCCTTGTCGGCCGAACAGGCGCAGGACTTGCGGACCCACGCCGAGTCGCAGCAGGCGGAAGTTGGGCGCATCGAAAAAGAACTGGCGAATACCCAAGGCGTCAGCTCGCAAATCAAGGCGGCCGCGGCCCTGGTGAATGAAACCGAAATCGATGAAGCCAGGCTGCGCAAACTGCGCACACTCGAGACCGAGTTGTCCGCTTTGCAGGCGAAGATGGAAGCCGCCGGCACGCGCATCGAATACCGGCTCGACCCGGGCAAACGGATTTCGTTGAACGGCCAGCCGCTGGAGGGCAGCGGCCACAAGCTATTGGAAGGCCAGTCCAGCCTGGCTATCCCGGAGTTCGGCGAAGTCACGATCACGCTCGGCGCATCAAACATCTCCGCGCTGTCCGCGCAATTAGGCGAAAAGAAATCGGAACGCGCCGCCCTGCTGCTCGCGCTGGGGATCAATTCCGCGTCGGACGGCGAACAGCGGCTCGCGGCGCACCAGGGTCACAAGCGCGAGCTCGACAACCTCAGGAAGATGCTTAAGATCTACGCGCCGAACGGCGTCGAGGCACTGGAGAACGCGCTCGCGACCGCCAGGTCACGGCTGGAAGCAACGCTGGCGCGGCTGCGAACCATGCCTGACGTCGGCGACGCGCTACCGTTGCAGGAAGCGAAGAATCGGGCGCAGGAAGCAACCGCGCGGCACACGGCTTGTCAGGAACGCCATCAAGAATTGTTCGGTAACCGTTCACGCCTCGAAGCGAAAGCGGCTTCCCTGCTGGACCAGCTGGAGGCAAAACGGCGTCTGGTACAAGGAGAAGAGTGGCAGGCCCGGCAGAAGCAACGGCAGGCCGACCTGGTCGACGCGTTGGCGAAGGAAAGCGTCCACGCGCAGCAGATCGATACCGCGAAACGGCGGCTCGAAGAGCTTCATGCGGAAGTGAATGAAGGCGATGTCGAGCGCTTCAGCACTTCCGCAAAATTGCAACGCGAGGCGCACGCCAAATACAAAGGTGAACTGATTGCGCTCGGCGCGAAACTCGAACAACTCGGTGCATCGGGTGTCGGCGAGCAGCTGGCGGAAGCGGCTGCGCTCAGCGAGCAACTGCAGCGGCGCAAGGCGGAGCTCTCTTTGCGCGCCGACGCACTCGCGATGCTCGCCGATGTGTTGGTCGAGGAAAGGGACAAGACGATACAGCGGCTGCAGGCGCCACTGCTGGGGCGGCTGGATCATTACGTACGCAAGCTGTTTCCGCAGGCCGACTTATCCCTGCAGGACAATCTTGCACCGGCCGCTTTCAATCGCAACGGATGGGGCGCCGAGCTCAGGCAACTCAGTTTTGGAACGCAGGAACAACTCGGCATACTCTGTCGCCTTGCGTATGCGGACTTATTGCGCGAAGCACAGGTACCAACCTTGCTGATACTGGACGATGCCGTGGTTCATACCGATTCCGCACGGCGTGATCGCATCAAGAGGGCACTGCTCGATGCTGTCGAGCGTCACCAGATCCTGATCTTCACCTGTCACCCGGAAGCATGGGACGACCTGGGCATTATTCCGCGCAGCATACAGTCGATGCGCGTCGCCGCCTGAAAATAATTCTCGAAACCGCACCGGCCTTATCCACAATTTCGGTGGATAAAGCCGGCTTTCGCGCACCTAAGTTGAGATTCGGCGCGGGTTCCATCGGCGTGCTCAAACTTTAAGCAGTTTGCCTTGCCATACCATATTCATGGGATAGACCTGGCTCGCTGAACGCGATAACAAACCTGGCTCAAATCCTCGCACGAACTAAACCGCTGTCAGCAGGGCTCAAAGCAGGATGGTGTGGTGAGAGGACGAAATGAACCCGGCAACGACTGAATCCTATCCGGCAAAACAATCGGAAGACGTTACGACCGTGTGCCATGAACGGGAAATACCTTCTTTTGTAGAAAGCGAGCTGGAGCGGCTGTACGGACATATTTATTCTTCCCTCGCATTCTTCAGGTTGTTCAAGCCGCACGACAATGTGCACACCTATATCGCCCGGAAATGCGGCCGCGCCACAGCGGTATTGTTGTTCCGATGCCAGAACCGCAAGGTTGACGTCTTCAATGAAATGATCAGCATCGAAGAAGAAGAGATCGACCGGTTCGCGCGTACCATATTCGCGAGATTCCCCTCCGTCTCGGTCATCTCCTTTCCGGCGATCCAGACATCGGTCGAAACACTTCCCTTCCCCTGCCAGCAATACGATGAGAAGGAAGAGTTTTCGATTACGTTGCCTGCGACACCGGACAAGTACACAGCAAGTCTTGGCAAAGCCACCAGATCCAACATCAAGCGTTATACCCGGCGACTCGCGCAAAGCTTTCCCTCCTTCACCCATCAAACCTATGAGAATGAAGAGGTGGACGAGCAACACGTGCGTGACATCATCAACATCAGCAAGGTGCGGATGGCTGGCAAGAAAAAGAAATTCTCGCTCGATGAGGAGATGACGGAGGGACTGGTCAAACTGTCGAAAGCCTGCGGCTTCGTCAATGTGGTCAAAGTCGACGGCCGCCTGTGCGCCGGCTCCATCAGCTACCGGTTCGGCTCCAGTTACTTCGCCTTCGTCAACGCCCATGATCCTGAGTTTGACGACTACTGGCTCGGTACGCTCTGCTACTACTTCACCATCTGCGCAAGCATCGCACGCGGAGGCAAGCGCCTGCACATGGGATGGGGACGGTATGACTACAAAAGCAGGCTGCTGGGCGTCCAGCAGGATTTCGATCGCCTCGTGATATACCGTTCCCGCGCGCACATGGTATTGAACTGCGACAGCGTGGCGAGCACCGCTGTGAAGGGACATGTGCGGCGACTGAAATTGTGGCTGCAAGACCCGGAACGGGAGAACAGCTTTTTATCGCGTGCTGCGGTGAATGCGATGTATGTATTCAGGAAGGTTCGCGGAAAGTAGCGGTCCTGTTGCTTAGGCACCGCGCTTTTATTTCTTAGCCCGCTTCACCAGCACCACCCCATCTCGCCCCTCAAGCACAACCGACTTCACAGGTAGCCCATTGTTCAACTGCGGCGCCTGCCGCCCCCGAAAATGCGCATACCCCTCCCCCGCGGCCACTCGCCGCGGCAGTATGCCTGGATTGACCAGCACCATCCCGTTTTCAAACCGCCGCCGATACACCCCGTTCCGCCATGCCTTCACCTGCGGCGGATCAATTGCCTTCCCAAGCCGAACGTCGTACTCATCAAACCATGGCACGCTGCTATACCCTTTGCCGACATCGGTGAACGAAAAGTACCCATCATTCATCAGGCATGAACCAAGCGCGAACCGAAGCAACCGGTAATCGCGCGGGCTTCCGACAACATTGAAACCGACGATGCGCGGCGCGCCGAGGTTGCCGAAGACGGCGTGGTAGCGCCCCATCATTCCATCCCATCCGTTCTTCGAATACAAAGACCACGAGTACCCCATCAGTCCTTCGAGAAAAACCCCCTGCAGCTTTCCTTTGTATTCCGGGAAGGACAAATCGTTATCCGCATTTCCCATCTGGATACGTTCCGGCGCAAGCTGATGTGCCTGTTTCCAATGCGTGGCCTGCGCAAGTCGGAAAGCCTGTTGAATGCGCGGATCGTCACCCGCCTGGTTCTTCCCTTCCCTCTTCCAGTCTGCGGAGGCAATGCGCTGTTTCAACATCACATTGTCGAAGTACCAGATATCAAATTCCGGAACCGGCTTGAAAAACACCCGGTAGTCGCGCCGTGCCAGCCACTGGGGATAACGATCGCCATTGTCGTCGGGCCTGGTCCAATCGGTGAGGTTGATGTCCCATGCGTGATACTGGCTGGTCCATTGCACCCGTTCGCCGGCGGCCTTCCTGAGCCACCAGTCCTGGCTATCAAGCTTGTGCTGCTTGTCATGTTCGGCCGTGTCTTCCTTGTCGTCATTGGCCTCGTTGAGCAGCGTGTATTGCCCCACCAGCATGTCCGGGTTCAGGCGCTTGAGCTCGCGTACCGCGTCGCGCATCGGTTGCTCCGATCGTCTCTCTCCCCAGCCACGATAAAACCCGAGGATGACGATATCCATGCGCGCGAGCTGCTTTTGGTAAACGGGATCGTCGTAGTTCTTTTCGCCGATGTTCATTCCCATCAGGCGTGGAAAACCGTCATCGGCACTAACGGATCCGACTGACAAGACGACAAGCAAGGGCAGCATACACAAACGTAGCGACATGGATGTTCACCGGTATTGCCTGATCAGCACGCCGAGGTGTTTCAGGCCGCCGGTCAGGATGAAAAAGGGCATGAACAAGGACACATAAACGGTGACCTTGAATACCAAGGTCACCACCGCGTATTCACTGATGCTGGCCGGTAGCCATGCAACGCCTGAGATGGCAATGCAGGTCCCGAGCAAGGTCGGCAATAATGCGCCCCAGTCCAGCATCTGGTGCACGCCCCTGCCTAAGGTGCGTGCCACCATTCTCAGCGACAGCAGCTCGCTGATGGCCATCGTCAGCACGCTGCCGAACGCCGCGCCGACCAGGCCCCAGTGCATCACGCCAATGATGCTGAATATTACCGAGACAGCCAGGCAGCCGGCGCTGTTGATGACCGCAAAACGTCCCTTATTGAGTGCCGGCAGCACATGGCCTACGGCGAACATGTTCATCATCATGCCGATCAGGTACACCTGCATGATCGGCGCCGCCTGTTGATAGCGGCTGGTATAGACGATTTGAACCAGCTCCGGGGCTGTGGCGAACATAGCGCCGACAACCGGCACCAGAAACAGCGCAGTGGCGCCATTACTGCTTGCAATCAGCCGCGCCGCTTGTGCCGAATCGCCTTGCGCATGCGCGCGATTGAGTCGCGGCATCATCGCGTTGAATACCGGTTGGCGTATCAGAGTGGCTATCGGCAGCACGACGGAGGCAATGGAGAATGTCGCGTACATCGCCGGCGACAGCATGCTGATGACGACCCATTGATCGGCCTGCGTGCGCAACAGGAACAAGGCATTGCCCACGGCAAAAGGCAGCGCATACGCGAGTTGCCTTTTCAGCGCGGCCATCTGCCATGTGAGCTTGCCGTCCGCATGCGTCCGGATGTACCAGGCAAGGACGAACAATCTTGCGGCCGCCACCATCAACATCGCAAAAGCGACCCCGGCGATATCCGACGTCGTCAACGCGGCCGCAGTTAACAGCACGGCCCTCAGCACGGCCAGCCCGATGGTGGCGCGCGCCTGCCATGACGCCCTTCCATCGGCGGTCGGCAATACATCGAGCAGGGCCGACACCACCGACAGAGCGAGGAACAGCGCGGACCAGCCATGCGTCCGGAAGAACAGGTCTCTTGCCGCATCCTGCAGCCACGGGTTCCAGCCGCTGGTCACGGCGCCGGACACACAGCCAGCGGCGATCAGCCAGACCAGCACGTTGCCGATATAAAGCCGCTTCTGGCCCTGTCCCGCGCGCGCGAGGTAAAAGAACAGCGATTGCGGCATGAATGCCGGCGCAATGGCGAACGCCGTGGCCGCCATCAACCACAACAAGCGATACTGGCCGAAAGCCACTTCATCCAGATGGCGCACCAGGATGACCGGCACCAGCAACTGGAGTCCGTATTCGACACCGCCAGCCAACGCGAGCACGGCCGCGCTGCGGCGCATGTTCCCTTCAGGCGGCATTGAAGTCCTCTACCTGAACCGGCGCCCGCACCAGCCTGGTAAAGAGCTCCGCGTAGGCATCGGCCATGAGCTTCACGGAAAACCGCTGAGCCGTCAGCGACCGCGCACGTGCGCCCAATTGCCGGCATTTTTCGCGGTCATGCAATTTATGCAGCGCATCGACCAGAGACGCGATGTCCCCCCGGGCGTACAGGTATCCGTTGTCGCCGTCGGTCACCTGTTCCGCCGCGCCGCCGATCATGCTCATCACCATAGGTTTGCCGAGGGCCATCGCCTCCAGCGCGGCGATCGAAAATGTTTCCACATGGTGCGACACGATAGTCATTACGTCGCAGGCGGCAACGGAAGGCCGCACATCGTCCAGGAAGCCGGTGATCCTGACATGCGCTGACAGACCCATCGATTCGATCTTGCGCTCGATTTCCGTCCGCTCGGGTCCGTCGCCGATCAACAGGCACTTGGCCTCCACGCCGGCCGATCGCAGACGGGCCAGCGCATTCAGCAGATCGGCGTGCGCCTTCTCGATCCGCATCGCGGCGCAAATACCTATGACGTAGTCGCCGGCGGAGAAGCCGTGGCTTTCGCGCACTGCCGTTTTGCGCAGCTCCGTGTAGCGATCGGTGAAGTGGTCGATGTCGATGCCATTGTGAATGACCACATCTTTGCGGGCCCTGAGCGCCCGCGCACGCCAGTATTTTCTCTGGCTTTCGCATACATACACCAGCATGTGGCTGGCCAGGAATATCGGCCGGTAAAACAGCATCTCGAGCTGGCCCTTGAGCGAACCGATCGACGTGGTATGAAAGATCTCCATCACGCGCGGCCGCTGCCCTGAAGCGGCGCGCGCGAGCCAGCCATAGAGCAACGAGTAATTGTTGGTGCAGACGACAATGTCGATCGCGTCGTCACGGATTTTTTCGGCCAGCCGGCGCGCTGCGCGCAAGTCGACCTTGCTGGACACATGGCAGCAGAATGTGCCACCTTCGAGCCGCTTGCGGTCGAGCTGCGGCAACAGCGTTTCGTCGTTTTTCAGGTACGCAAGCGCAAGGCGGAAACGCGTTGTGTCGAGCGTATTGAGCAACGTGACCACGTGCTTTTCCGCACCGCCGAACGTCAGGGAATTGACGATGAAAAGCAGGTTGATGCGTTGGTGTTCCATAGGCAGGCTCTGTGAAAAAGTTCCAGATAAGGTGCGAGGATGCGGTCCTCGCCATAAGTATTGGTCATATACGCCGTGCAGCGCTTGCTCGCGGTCAGCCAGGCGGATTGATCATTCAGGAGCGCGGTGATCGCGTTAGCCATCTGGTCCGGCGACGACACCGCGGCCCCAAGCTGTTCGCGCCGGATGACGGAATCCGGATCGAAGAACGCCACTACCGGCGTACCGCGCACCCAGGCCTGCAGATAGGAGTTGGGAAAGCCTTCCGTATCGGAAGTGTTGACGAAAAGACGTGCACGCCCGTACCTGTGACCGACATCGTGATAAGGAACGGGGCCGTGAAAAACGAGATTAGGCAGAGCGGCGGCCTGGCGCATGATCGTCCGGTACAAATCGCCGGCACGTGGCTGAGGGCCGCCGACCATGTGAAACTTCAGGTCCTGCAGTTTTACCGCAAGCGCGAGGAACAGGTCGGGTCGTTTGAACTGCCGCAGGTTATTCACCCACAGCACATCGATATCGCGCTCGGTTTCCGGCTCGGGGGGATCGACCAGCATCTCCGCCACCTCGCTGTGCAAGCCGTAATTGTCGAACATCGCGCGTTGCTGTTTGCGGCTCTGCGCGAGGATTCCGTGCGCGTGCCGCAAGCCGTATTCATAAAACTTCCGGTCGCGCCAGTACCTGATCAGCAAGCTGTCCGGTTCGCAATCGGTATCGTGGGCGACCCTGAATACGAATTTGCGTCGGGCGCGTTTGCAAAACAGCGCCAGCAAGCCCAGGTGCATGCCGGCGCAGCTGGCGTAATACAGGTCGGCATCCGCCCTGTGCAGCGCCGACCACAGGCCGGTCCAGCGCGGATGGAGATAGCGCAGCAAGGGTATGCCTGCCTGCGCCCGAAAAGCCTTGTAGGTGACCACGTCGTCCCAGCAGGCGCCGTCGGCCTGGCCATAGTCGTACACCACCATGCTGACCTCATGGCCGCGGCGCGCCAATGCCTTCGCCAGCAACGTATGCTGCACCTGTTCGCCGCCGATGCCGTGCCGATTGTATTCAGGCGCGAGCACCGGCAGGTTTTCATAGCCGAGGAAGCAGATTTTCATATGGCCACCGGATGACGGCTGTGAAAGTCATGCGCAATAAGGTTTGCTTCATTCCTTGCCATCATCCCTATCGCGATGCCATAGGCGAGCCAGAGAAATGTTTGCGGGAAGGTCGGCGTAAAGCGATCGTCGGTCAGGCCTTGCACCAGCAGCAGCAGGATGCAGGCCATAGCGCCACGGAAGAAGCCGCGCCAGATCGGCTCGGTGGATTGTTCCGCCAGCGCGCTGAAGATCCGGCGCATATGCCAGAAGAACAGGGCAATCACCAGCACGCCGAGCACACCGAGGTCGAGCAGCACGCCAAGATAGGCGCTATGCGGATGGGCTACCTTGAGTATGGCGCCGCGCTGCGCCGCCTCGGACCACAGGATGGCGTTGAGGCCGTTGCCCACAAGGGGGCTCGCTTGTACATCGGGCAGCAGCGGCCGCCATATACCGTCGAGCCGGCCTGCGGAGATCGTGTCGAGGTTCCTGTCCTGTGCCCCCAGGGTGGCGCGTTCGACCACCGCGTTCGGGATCACCAGTATCGCTGCGGGAATCAGCACCAAGCCGAACAGCATGATGCTGAACTTCCTTTGCGTGTACAGGAACCAGGCCATCACGGCTAGAAAGCCGATGTAAGCGCCGCGCGAGAAAGTCAGCATGATCGCCGTGACCAGGACAACGATGACGAGGCCGAGCATCCACTTTGCTAAACCGCCGGGCATGTTGATGAAACAGAACAAGGCCAATGCGAACGCCATATTGAACATCAGGCCGAACTCATTGGCGTGCATGCCAAGCGCTGTCAATGCGCCTCTCGATTCGCTGTGTGCCAGTTCGGCCAACGAGAAACCGGCGCCGGCCAGGTAAGCAACCGTCGCAATCGGCAATATGATGGCGGAGAAGAACAGCGCTACCAGGAAGACCGTCGGACGGCGCGCATTTCTGATGGCAATGGAAAGCATGTACGCGGTAATCAGGATCAGCACCGGCTTCAGGAAAACATCGCGCATGTATCCGAGCGGCGTATTGAAATTGACGATCTGCAAGGCCTGGTAATAGGGAGGAATCGAAGAGACCTGGAACGCGCCATGCAGGGCGGCCAGCGTCATTGCCGCCAGGTAGATCCAGAAGGCGCGCGGAAAGCCGGGCACTGCGAGTTCACCACGATGGAACAGGAACATGAAGAGCAGTGATGTCGCGGTCATCAACAGCGTCGCGTTAAGCGGGTTGAACCCGGTGATGCCGAACAGCTCCCGCGGAATGAGGCTGGTCGCACTCAGGGGCAACAGGACCAGCGCGAGCAGGATGCCCGCGCGGTAATCGCCGATGGCGATGGCCATGACGAGTGCAAACGATAGCGATATCAGCGCCGCGATTCCGCCGAACACTCCGGCCACGACTCCGAT
This sequence comes from Burkholderia sp., assembly GCA_028292565.1. Next base: position 15,067 of record JAQGMD010000322.1, read on the forward strand.
CAGCAGCGAAGCAAAGACGCCTCCTGATACGAGCAGCATGGAGGACTTGCTGTGGTCGATGCCGAGGGACCTGGCGGGGTGTTTTAGCTGTGAGGGCTGCACGATGAAGGGCTCCTGTGCCGGAGGTTCAAAACTCAACCAGCACCGACGCCACCACTTCCGCCCCCGCCCGCCCCAACTGCGCACTCACAGCATCAAGCTCAGTCAGGTTGGTCACATCCTTCCGGCAAACCAGCAGCACGCCTCCCACGCGGGCGGCAATGGCGAGCGCATCCGCCCCCGCCGAGAATGCAGGCACATCGATCAGTATCACGTCGAACCGGCTCGCCAGGCTCTCGCTGACCTCATCAAACGAATCGCGGCTGATCAGTTCCTGTGGATTCGGCGGACGCGTGCCGGCCGGCAGCACAGCGAGATGGATGAAGGAATCGACTTTGGAAAAGGTTTCGATGCCGGCGCGGTTGGCGAGAATATCCGACAGGCCCTGTCTTGCCGACAGTCCGAAAATTTCATGCTGGCGCGGACGGCGCAGGTTGGCGTCGATCAGCAAGGTCCGTTCGCCGAGTTGCGCGAACACCACCGCAAGGTTCGCAGCGAACAGACTGACCCCCTCGCCCTGGTTGACGCCGGCCAGCACCAGGGTCCGCTTGCCGCGCCCAAACCAGTGCTGCATAAGCTGGGTGCGAACCGCGCGCAGGGTCTCCACCTGGGGACTGAACGGTTGATAGGCGGCCACCAGTTCCGGCGGGTACTTGCCCTGGCCCGGCTGCAGGTAGTGATAGTCGAACTGGCGTGCCAGCGCCTGCTGCACATCGGTCTCGGTAACCAGGTTCAACAGCTGCGCCGCTTCGCCAAAGCGCAGGCCATGCCTTTTCTGGATGCCCAGCACGCGCTCGATGTCCTTCGGCGTGAGCTTGCCCTGCTCCACGAAGATGCCCCCCATGCTGGCGCCCTTGCTGGATGGTTCTCCGGGTTTGACGGGCAGTGTTGCTACCGGATGGACTGGCTGCTCCATACTGTTCCCCTTTCCTGATTAGAAAACGCCGCGGTACGGTAGCGACATTCTTGGCATTCCCACACGCCGGCGGCCGGAATCCCCCCAGGTCATCACGCCGAACACCGGCGCCCGGAGTGCCTTCACCAGGTCATTCGCCGACCGTACGCGGCGGTCCAGCATCTCGACCAGCATCGCAACGCCGATGCCGAGCATGGTGCCGAGGAACAGCGACAACAGCGTGTTGAGCAAAACGTTCGGAGAGGCAGGTTTGAGCGGCGCCAGCGCCGGGTTCAGCACCGCGGCATCGCCCTGGTTGGACTGGCCTTCGAAATTGGCCTGTGTCAATCGCTGTGCCGCAGTCTCATACGCGCGTTGCGCATTGTCCCTCTCGTTGGCCAGTAACCTGAGCCGGTCCTGCATGCGGTTGAACTCGAGCACCTTGGTCTTTTGCGCTTCCAGGGCGGCCCGAAGCTCCGCTTCGCGCTGCTGCAGGATGCGGGTGCTGCTGACCATGCTGTTGGACGCAATCCTGATCTGGCCATTGAGCTCCGCGCGCAGCCTGTCGACCTCGGCCTTCGCTTGCTGATACTGCGGATGTTCATCCATGTACCGCTTTTGAACGCCGGCAAACCGCTGGTCCGCCTGGGCGAGTTGCATCTTCAGGTTCTGGATCAACGGATTGGCGAGTATGTCGGGAGACTCGGCAGCGCCATTACCTCGCGCATCGCCACGGCGTGATGAGACGTCCATCCTCTGCCCCTGCGCGATCGTCAGCTGAGCGGAAAGATCATTCAGTCGGGCCGTTTCGACGTCCAGCCGGGCGTCCCCGCTGACGATGCCGTTCTCCTGCTGATAACTCGACACCTTTTTCTGCGCTTTCTCGAATTGTTCGCGCAGCAGCGTGAGCTGCGCATTGAAGTGACCGGCGGCCTTTCTGGAGGGATCCACCTTCAACTGAAGGCTGAGTTGCTGATAGGCGGCGGCGAAGGCATTGGCAATGCTGGCGGCGCGCTCGGGGTCGGTATCGCGAAAGCTGATGCTGAGTATGCTGCTCTCGCGCGATGGGGCGACATCGAGTCGCTTCAGAAGGCGCTCGGCTTGCCAGGCGCGGATGTCGCCTTTGCCCCGGGTATCGCTGGCGAACCGGCGCCGGGTTGCCGCACCTTCGGCGAGCTTGAGGTCATCCACCACCTTCAACGCGGTATTCATGCTCTTGATGACCTCCACCTGCGTGGACATGAAGCCGGGCATCAATTGCGACGGCAACGTGAATCCGGTGACCGGATCGGTGCCCTTGTAATTGACGACGAGCGTCGTGGTGGCCTTGTACGTGCTGGGCATCAGCAGGCTGACCGCAAATGCCACGAACACGGTAATGCCCAGCATCAGCAAGACTATCCTGGAACGCGCCGCAAGAATCAGCAGAAATCTGGAGAGATTCATGGCCCACTTTCAAAAGTACTTTGCCGCCGGGCTCAGGTAGCGCCCGGGCAGATTGCGGATGCGCCAATGACCTTCCATCCGCATCTCCACCACCGAATGGAAAATCCTGTGCAGATTGCTCAACGGAGCCTGGGGCCCGCGCAGGGAAACGATCGAAGCTTTAGATACAACACTACGCAAGCGACTGACTGGCTGCTTTGACATGCCTCAGTTCGCGCCGTTATCCCGGTCAGCGGAACAATGTGTGGTGCTGTACATAACTGCTGCTGCTACTCACTTGCGTGCGCGGAAATGACGTATGTTGGGATCTGCGGCGCACGCGCCAACCCCAACGTCCGGGACTCCTATGACTGACGGCGTAACTGCACGGTGCGGCGTTGGAAGGGGCTCGCATAAAAGCCGTACGATGTGCAAAGCATGAATATTGGGATTAGCATCCCAAGCCACGTTCAGCCCTGTAGGTGATAGAGCTCGTAGAGTGGACACGGGGGGTTGCCACCCTACGCGTATGTTTAGCCGTGGAATAAGCCCTACTGCGAGCCCTACTGCGCCCCCGGCACCGCTTCAACTTTCGGCGGGATGGAACGTGCGCCTGCCTCGCGCGCGAGATGCCGCGAAATGCGCTGACAGGCAAACTCCGCGCCCACTGCAAAGCGCATCACCGGTCCGAAGCTGGTAGCCGTTATCGGCCCCGCGAAATACAATCCCGGCACCGACGATTCAAAATTTCCCGACAGCCGCGGCGACTGTCCGATGAGCTTCAGTTGTTCGAGGATGTCGAGACTCAGGAACGGCAAGCGTTGTACGTCCGTCCTGTATCCAGTGGCCGTTATCACATGTTCGGCCGATACCTGGCGCGTGGCGCCGTCGACTCCCACCAGGCCGAGCTCCACGCGTCCGCCGAAAGCCGTTGCCTCATGCAGATCGCAGCCGACGATGCGCGGCACAAACGTGGCGCGGTCTTTCATGAACCATCCACCCGCCGGCCCAAGGAATCTTTTGACCGTGCGCAGGCGCAGGCGATCGGGCAGGTAGCGGTATAACCAGGGCACATCGGTGCACATCCGGTTCTTCCATCCGGCGCCAACGCCGGACATCGGCGCACCCAGTCTCTGCAGCAGAGAACGCGACGGCGCTTCCTCATAGCCGAACCTGATCTCCGGCGCGCGCGCGATGAGCTGAACGCGCGCCTGCGCTTCGTGCAGCAACACTGCGATATCGATTGCGGATGCGCCGCTTCCGATCACCGCAACGTCCTTGCGCCGGAAGCGGCTGAACTCGTGATGCGTGGCGCTATGCGAACACAGTTCGGCAGGCAAGTGCGCTAGCGGCCGCGGCATATGCCGGAAGTAATCAATGCCTACCGCCAGCACCACTTTGCGGGTCCTGAATGCAATGCCGCTTTCCATCAGCAACTCGAATCCCCCGGGAGCGCGATTGATCGTAACCAGCTTTTCATCTTCGAGTTGCGGCACCATGCGCTTCTGGAAAGCTATGCCATAAGAAGTGAATGTATCGAGGCGCACCGGCAAGCCGATGTCCTGGTAGGGAATGCCATGCTCCTTGCAGAATCGCTCGAGAGTAAACGTTCGGCCGGGATCGTAGAGGTTGGAGGCGAATCCCGCCGATTTCAGCAACATCTCTTTCGGCATCGATGTCAGCCAGCTATGCATCGGGCTGCCGATGATGCGGAAATCCAGGCCGAGCTCGCGCAGGTAGGCGGCTATCGACAAACCATAAGGGCCGGCTCCAACGATCGTGATATCGGTCGCAACAGTCATGGTTGATCTCTCCTTCGGCAGGACGTGGCGTGTCGTTGAAGACACGGTTGTTACCCGATGTCTGTATCAGGCAGTGGGGAAGACGTACTTCGGCGCAGGTGGTGCCTTCGGGATTTGTTCACTGTGTTCGAGTTGACACGTGGGTTCCCTGTTGAATCAGCGTGTCCTCCATTCGCCCGGCGAAGAACCGCTGTACATAGCGTAGAAAAAGCCGGCCGGTCGGTCTTGTGGTGAATCAAACGGGATTTGGTGCATGCGCCATAAAAGCTCAGCAAATGAAAAAACCAGCCCCGTATTGGCGGCTGGTTCTTCCTCAGTTTGAGCGTTGCTTCAGTTATCCGGTCAATGAGTTGATGTTACACGGCAGGTCCAATCTGCTCGTCGACCGAATAATGAAATTACTTGAATGCCGGCGCCAGCGGCTGGCGTGGTGTACCGCCGCCACCGATGTTGCTCGAGCTGTTGTTGCTTACGACGTTGAGCGCTTTTACCAAACGCTGCATGTCACGCGACCACGGCGTGTTGTTGATCACACGCTGTTCGAAATCGAAGCCCCAATCGGATTTGAACTGGTCACGTACGGAACCATCGGGACCCTGCTCGGCGTTGAGCGCGAATGCCGGTCCGTAGGTGTCGTCGACGACATAGCCGCCGTAGTTCTGGAAGGTCCAGGCAAGCTGTTTGGCCGGCTGGGTTTCGAGGCCCAGCTTGGACAGGTCGACGGAGGCCGGGATCGCAAGAAGCGCACCCATTTTCATGTTGCTGTTGCTGTTGCCGCCGTTGGTACCGTAGTGTCCAACAGCATAGCTGTCAGCTGCGGTCGCAGGCCAACGGTAGCAGTCGTTCCAGGAGTTGCATTTGAAGAGCGCCTGTTTTGCAAAGACGTTGACCTTCAGCGCGTGTTTCGGGCCTGGCTGACCCGGACGCAACTCACCTACGCGAATCGAACCACCGATAGCCGACATGCGCGAACCGCCGTGCGAACCGTAGATGCCGTCGCCATAGATATCAACGCTGTCGAATTTCACCAGGCTGGTCGCGTCCTTGCCTGACCAGCAGCGTGTGAAAGGCTGCATATGGATCAGGCTGCGGCCATCCGATGCGAGGAATACCGCAGAACTGTTCTCACCGTTATGGGGAACCACGAAGTCGGCCGGCATCGGGACTTGCGTCAACAGGCCACCGGTTGCACCGCATCGATCCTTGCCGGTCCAGCCGGCATCGCTGTAGTAGACCTTGGTCTGCGGCGCGTTCGGACGGAGGACGATTTTCTCATCGTCGATTTGCGGCATCGGGGCCCATTGGTCGTCGCCCGGCGTACCGGACAGATTCGCAGGCACGTATTTCGCGCCGCTACCGATAGGCATATTCCAGATGCTGTTTTGCGCGAACGGCCATTTCACTGGATCGCGTTTCTCTGCTGGTGCTTCGGTCGGGGCCGGAGCTGGTGCCGGGGCTGGGGCTGGTGCTGGTGCCGGTGCCGGAGCAGGGGCGGGTGCCGGCTCGGGCACCGGGGTTGGGGTCGGCGTCGGTGCGGGCGCAGGCGCCGGCGCAGGAACCGGTACCGGAGATTGTGTTGGAATCTTCGGTATTGCGGGGCCGTTGCCTCCGCAGGCGGCGAGGGTCAGGCTCAGCACTAAAAGGGATGGGTATGCTACACGTTTCAAAACAGGTCACTCCTACAACGGTGATTCGTAAAAATTATTTTTCCCGGTTGGGAAGGGATGAGAAGTTGTCGTGAGACAGACTCATGAAACGCCGGCGATCGCGTCGACAAGCAGTTGTCGCTTTTCGATCACCATCAGGCGTTTTATTTTGCTTTCACTGCGGAAGCGAAAGGCATGTTGAAGACCTTTCCCCTCAGCATAAAGTTCCGACGAGAATATTTGCCGCGCAACTTTTTTCCCGACGTTCACGCATCGTTCGATGAACACTCGGTTTCTATTGATGGGCGCATGAGGAGATGCGTCGAGGGACACTTGGTTTTCATTGTGTGTTTTCGAAGCTGCGCCTCGGTTCTTGATGTCTCGCAGTCGTGTGAAAAACGTTTCGGGTTAAGGTCCGGTTATCGCCAGCAGCTGCGGATCTCGCGTATGAAAAACAGTTATCGAATTCGTCCTGTGCAAGATGTGCAGGAGTGGGAAGAATGTTTCAACGCGATCCAGAGACCGCACTTGATGCAATCGCATGCGTATGGCGAAGCGAAGAAGCATGCGCAGCAATGGCATATCAATCGCTACATCTTCGAGCGGTCGGGAACGCCGGTAGCAATCTGTCAGGTGCTGGAGAAAAGACTGGTGGGATTGCGGATAGCGTCACGCATCAACCGCGGTCCATTGTTTGTTGACGAAGCACCGACATGCAGCGTCCGGCAGAACGTATTGCAACTGATCCGCGACCGCTGGAAGATGTTGCGGAGCGGACCGTTGCTGATTGCGCCGGCGCTCGACGTGTCCGAAGAAAACAGAAGCGTGCTGACGCAACTGGGATTCAGGGACAGGAAAAAATATTGTCATTGCTCGGCGCTCGTCGACCTGCGTCCTGCAGAAAGCGAAATGCGGAAGCGGCTCGCGTCAAACTGGCGCAATCACCTGAAGCTGGCCGAACGCAGCGGGCTCGAATTTCGCACATCGAATACTGCCGAATCCGTCGAGTGGATGCTCGACCGTCATGTCGAAAACATGCAATCGAAGAATTTCCACGGCCCTGAGAGGGCGCTGTTGAGGGCGCTTTACCTTGCGAGGCCCGACGACTTCCTTGTCCTGCAGGCGGTCTTCGAAGGCGAACCCGTGGCCGGCATGATACTGGCCCGCTGCGGACAGAAAGCCGAGTACTACATAGGGTGGTTCGGCGCAGCGGGGAGGAAATACAACTGCGGGAATTTTTTGTGCTGGAACGCTGCGCTTGAGATGAAAAAGGTGGGGTGCACGTGGTTGGATTTAGGAGGGTTTGGCTCGAACGATAAGTTCGGGCATTTCAAGCAGGGGATGCGGGGGACGGAGTATCAGTTGATTGGGGAGTGGGTTTGTTTTTAGGGGGACGCTGTAACGCGGCTGGCGTATCGCGCAGCCTCGCTGTACCGGTTTTAGTGATTCCCGGACCCAATCGCGGTTTGAACAGAAGGCCTGACGGATGACGTAAGCGGCGGCCCTGAAGCCACCGTCAGCTGACTCCGATGCCCGACAACCACCAGCAACAGCGCCTTCGCTGAAGCGACAAATATGCTGACGTCAAACATCATCCTGCGCATCATCCTGCCGCGATGACCGGAATCCGTTAGCGCATAGCGCCACGAACGTGGCCGGAACAGCGGATGGTAATAAGTATCTGCGACGCCGGACGTCAAAGTGCGCACGCCACGCGCATGCAGAGGCGGCTCCAGGCTCTCCGCGACAAAATTCAGGCCACACCATACGGACGCCAGCAAGGTACGCCAGAACCGCGGGTTGGACTCGAGCAGGTACACCACGCCGGTATCATCTTCGATGCGCGCATCGACATTCATCACGCCGTGGTAGCCGATCTCTCTTGCGATCGTGTGCGCGACGCCCTGCAGGTAGTCGCTGGAAAAGAATTTGATCTTCGACCCCACCAGTTGCTGCTCTACCGGTTGCTGGATCGCCATGGCCATGAGCCTGCCGCGTATCGACAACAGGTTCAGGCCGACGTCGGTGCCGCGGATGTATTGCTGCGCAATCAGCGGGCCGTAGCGGTAGTCGCGGTTATTGCGGATCTTGCGGTTGTAATCGGACTCGCTGGCAATCACATGCACGCCATACGAGCCCTGTTCGTTCACCGGCTTGACCACGAACGGGGTACCCAGCTGCCTCGCCGTCGCTGAAAAATCCAGTTCGTGTTTTGTACCGATATGGCGCGTCAGCGGCGTATTCAGCCCGTGCTCCTTGCAGAACTGGTAGAAGCGCCACTTGTCCTCGAGGCGATCGAGCATTGAGGTATCCGGTGCGGGAATAATGGCGACTCCCACACGAGCGCGCACACGGTTCACCATTCTCGTTCCCGGACAGTCGGCCGGGATCAGTACAAGATCGGGCGAAGTCTGCGCGAGCAGGTGGATGCTGTCGACCAACCTGTCGTCATCCTCGCCGTAGAAGTTGACTTCCATGTAGCCGGAACACAGGCTGGAGAAACGCAGCAGCCTCGTTCCCCTGGCGCAGACGACGATGCAGTTCGCCTCGGTAAAGCTGTGTATGGCCAGCAGTACCTGCATTACAACAGGCTTGCCCTGGGCGATGATAACGAAGGTCCTCATGGATTCACCATAGTCGAAGTAGATGCCGGCAATCCACTGTCGCTTTCGCTGCGTTTTGCCGTCCCACCGCTCAAATATATCGGTATATCGCGCCGAGAAAAAACCAAAAGTCGGGCGCGTTGATACCCCTCAAAGCCGCAAGCGGACTCCCTGCCTACCGTGATACTCCAGCCAACTCCGACAAACTAACGGACGCGAAAAATGCTGAAGCCAAAGAAGCCTGTGTCATCCGCCAATCCGGCAGTTCTGTACGAAACGATCACTATTTCCTGTCATGAAAGTGAAATACCTTTTTTCGTGGAACGGGAGCTTGAGAAGCTTTACGAAAACATCCACTGTTCACTTGCTTTCCTCAGAAGGTTCCGCGCGTTGGACAATGTCAGCACCTACGTTGTTCGCAAAGGCGCGAGGCCGATTACCGTCTTACTTTTCAAGTGCGAAAACGGCACGGCAACGGTCCTGAACGAGACCATCAAAATCGACGAACATGAAATCCATCGTTTTGCGGACTTTATGTTTGCCAGGTACAGGGGGATTGTGGTCATCTCTTTTCATGCGATACAGACGACTATCGGCACGATGCCGTTTCCATCACAGAAGTGCGTCGAGACGGAAGACTTTTCCCTGAGATTGCCTGCCACGCCGGGCGAATATACGGCGCGCCTTGGCAAAGCCACCCGCGATTACATCAAGCGCTATAGCCGGCGTATCGTGCGCAGCTACCCTTCGTTTGCGTGCGAGTTCCGCCCGGGCAAAGACGTGGAGGAGCAAACCATCCGCGGCATCATCGCCATGTCGCGAAACAGGATCGAGGGGAAAAGAAAAAAATTTGCGCTGGATGAACGGGAGGCGCAGGACATGATCGATCTTTCAAGAGCCTGCGGGTTCGTTCAGACCACGCTGATCGACGGCCGTTTATGCGCGGGCTCGCTGAGCTTTCGTGTCGGGTCGCATCAATATCTTTTCATCATCGCCCATGACCGGGAGTTCGATGAATTCCGGCTCGGGACAATCACGTATTACTTCACCATCTGCGAAAGCATACGCCACGGAGCAAAGGAATTTCACATGGGACGAGGGTGGTATGAATATAAACGCCGGCTGTTGGGCGTGCGGGAGGAATTCGATCGTCTCGTCATCTATCGCTCATATTGGCACATGGCGCTTCAGTGCCGCCGGGTGGTGAAGACGACTTGCAGCGGCTATGTCCGGCGGATGAAGTTCCGGCTTCTGCACCCGCATAACCAGAACAGCATCATGTCCCGTTTCGCGGTGAGTTTCCTGCACGTCGTGCACAGTCTGCGGCGAAACAAAAGATGACCTGAACAAAATCGCAGCAGCAACCCATTGAACCCGTCGGTGCAAGCACCTCCACAAGCTTGATTGATATCGAAAGAATCAATCGGTTATCAGCTACGTTGAATGCATCGGCACTTATACAAGTGAAGGACCATGGCCGTTGAAGACTTGCTCCATCCACTGCTCTCGTCTTATCTGGGTTCCCCGCAATGGGTCAAGACCTCGATCGGCCGGGCTTATTCCATGCTGCCGGTTTCCTGGCGGCGTGGCCGGCATTACTCGCGTTTCCTGCGCGAAGCGGGTCTGCAATCCGCGACCGACATCCGCCAGCTCGCGTCGGAAAAACTCGCGTGTAGCCTGCGCCATGCAATGGAGGCTGTGCCGGCGTACCGGGAATATCGCGGGCTCATCGGTAAGCTCGATGCACCGGAAACGATATTGCGGGAATTGCCCCTTATTTCCAAGGAAGACATCAAGCGCGACTTGCAGTGCTTTGTCTCTACCCGCATCGACCCGGCGCTGAAAATGAAAGTGTTTACGGGCGGCTCGACTGCGGTGCCGTTGACGTTCTATCTGCACAAAGGGATAACGCGCGCCAAGGAGTATGCGTTCATGGAATGTTTCCATCGACGTGTTGGACTGAACGGGCGCGAGGTGGTGCTGGCTATGCGCGGCCACGCAGTGCCGGGGGCTGTACGCAACCGGCTATGGATGTATGAACCGATCAAGAAGCAGTTGATCCTGAGTTCCGACCACCTGGGGCGCGCATTCATGCCGCAGTATGTAAAGGCGATGCGTGAATGGAAGCCGGTATGGATCCAGGCATATCCCTCCGCCATCCATCCGCTCGCGCTGTGGCTGAGGGACAATCCGGCGCCCGACGTGGCGCAACGGGTGAAGGGCATCATGCTGTTTTCGGAGAATGTGCTCGACCATCAGGTCAGCCTGATCAGGGAAGTATTTTCCTGCGCGGTGCTGCGCCATTACGGCCACTCGGAGCGCGTGCTGATGGCGGCCAGCATGCCCGATGACGATCGCTATTTTTTCTGGCCGCAGTATGGTCACTTCGAACTGGTCGACCAGGCCGGCAAGCCTGTGACCCGCCCCGGCATGGCGGGCGAGATCGTCGGCACCGGTTTCGACAACGAGGTCATGCCGTTGATTCGTTATCGAACGGGCGACATTGCCACGCTGAGCGACCATACGCATCCGTTGCTGCCCGGCTTTGCGTCCGTGGAGAGGATCGAAGGCAGGCTGCAGGAATTCGTCGTGTGTCGCGACCGCCGGTTGATATCGGTGAATTCGATGACGGAGATTCCGAGGGATGAGGCGCTGGCAGGCATAGAGGCCATCCAGTTCGAGCAGCGCATCCCCGGCCATATCCTGCTGCGCATCGCGGCGCCGCACGGCTTGTCCGCCGCAGCCAGCTTCCGGTTCGCCCGCCGAATAGAAGGGAAAACGCAGGGAGGCTGCAGCGTGGAAGTGGTGCAGGTTGACTGCATCCCCCGCACCGCACGCGGCAAATCGCAGATGCTGATCCAGCATCTCGACACGCGGCACTATTTCGCATCAGCGCTGCATTGATGGGACACGGCACATGGAAAAAATCAGGCACATCGTCATGCTGGGAACCGCTTTCGAAACCAAAGGCGGCATCTCCTCAGTCGTCAACGTGTATCGCGCGGCCGGCCTGTTCGAGCGATTTCCGGTGATATATCTGTCCACCCATATTGATGGAAGTACGCCGGCAAAGATGCGCCTGTGCGCCGCCGCGTGGCTGCGTTATATGGCGCTGCTCTTGCGCGCGAGGGTGGCGCTGACGCATGTGCACATTTCGACCGGTGCGAGCTTCTGGCGCAAGCTGCTGTTCATGTGCCCGACGCTGGTTGCCGGGGTCCCGGCGATCCTGCACTTGCACGGCGCCGACTTTGACGAGTTTTACGAGGACGGCGGCAATTGGCGGAAATGGGTGATCCGGACATTGTTCGACAAGGCCGCCGGCGTCATTGTTCTGTCGAACAGCTGGCTGCGCTGGGCGCGGGGCATTTCACACAATCCGCTGATCGTACCGATCTACAACCCGGTTGCATTGCCCGCGGCGCTGGATTTTTCGTTGCGGGATCCGTCCGTCATCCTGTTCCTCGGCCAGCTCGGCAACAGGAAAGGAACATACGACCTGCTGCAGGCGGTTGCTCTCGTGGTTGGAAAACATCCGCGGCTAAAATTGGTGCTGGCGGGCGATGGCGATACGGCGCGCGTGAAGTCGGAGGTCGCCCGGCACTCCCTCAGCGCGCATGTCGACGTTCTTGATTGGGTAACGGGCCCTGAAAAGACGGCGCTACTTGAACGCGCCGCTATCTATGCCTTGCCTTCCTATTGCGAGGGCTTGCCGATGAGCGTGCTGGAGGCTATGGCCGCAGGAGTGCCGGTCGTATGCACGCCGGTCGGAGGCATACCCGAGGCGGTCACCGATGGGCGCGAAGGATGCGTGGTCAATCCCGGCGATATCGACGCGCTGGCCAGGGCGCTCGACACCTTGCTGACGCAGCCCGACCTGCGCCGACGCATGGGCGAGGCGGCGCGGCATAAAATTGAGTCCGCGTTTTCGACCACGCACGTCATGCCACAGATCGAGCAACTCTATGTGCAGCTCGGCGCACAGCGGCCCGGGGTTCGTCCATGCCTTCCCTGACATGGAAATTCAACCGGCTGCGATCGATGAGCGCGGCTGAAATTCTCTGGCGCGGCCGGCGCGCGGCGCAGGCCGCGATTGATCGCAGGCGCAACGCAACGCATCCGCCCCATGCCCGCGATGTGTCGGGCCGCGGCTGGGTGCAAACGGGGAATGCTGGCGTTGCCGCCGCGCCCTACCTGCATGCCGCCGACCGGATCCTCCTCGGCCGCTTTGATCTATTTGCGCTGTGCGACGTCGAACTCGGTTTTCCGCCGCAATGGAGCCGCGACCCGAAAACCGGCGTTGTGGCGCCACTGCGTTTCGGCCATACGCTCGATTATCGCGACGAAAAACTGGTCGGCGACATCAAATACCTTTGGCAACTCAACCGCCACTACGAACTGGTGACGCTCGCGCAGGCTTTTCGCCTGTCAGGCAAAGCGCATTATGCGCAAGCATGCATGCGCCTGCTCGAGTCCTGGTTCGAAAAGGCGCCCCATCCGCTCGGTCCGAACTGGACCTCGTCGCTCGAGCACGCGCTTCGACTGGTCAACTGGTCTGTCGCGTGGGACTTGCTCGGCGGCCGACGCTCTCTGCTGTTTGAGGACGAGGCCGGCAAGGAATTCATGCGCCGCTGGCTCGACGCGATTTACCTTCATTGCGATTTCATTGCAAACCACTTGTCGCTGTTTTCCTCGGCGAACAATCATCTGCTCGGCGAGTACATGGGACTGTTCATCGGTGCGACAACATGGCCTTGCTGGCAACGGTCCGAGCGATGGCGCAGTATTGCCAGGCGCGGGCTGGAAGAAGAGGCTCTGCGGCAGAACGGCGCGGATGGCGTGAACCTCGAACAGGCGACGTGGTACCACCATGAAGTCGCGGACATGATGTTGCTGTGCGCCTTATGCGGTCGGCGCAACGACATCGCGTTTTCCGACGCGTACTGGAAGCGGCTGGAAGCGATGCTGGCATTCATTGCGGCGGTCATGAATGTGTCGGGCAAGGTCCCGATGATCGGCGATTCCGATGATGCAATGATGGTGCGTTTTTCGCAGGAGCCAGACTTCGATGTCTACCGGTCATTGTTGGCAACCGGTGCAGTGCTGTTCAGGCGTCGCGACTTCAGGCACAAGGCCCATCACTTCGACGACAAGAGCCGTTGGCTGCTTGGCGATATCGGCGCCGATGTGTTTGAGGCCTTGCCCGCGAGCGAACCCGGTTCGCTTGCACGCAACTTCCCGCACGGCGGCTACTACATCCTCGGCTCTGACTTCGATACCGCGTCCGAGGTTCGGATCGTGGCTGACGCCGGCCCGCTCGGTTATCTGTCTCTCGCCGCGCACGGCCATGCGGATGCGCTCGCGTTTTGCCTTTCCGCCGGCGGAGAAGAATTGCTGATCGACCCAGGGACCTACGCGTATCACACCCAACAAAAATGGCGTGATTACTTTCGCGGCACTTCGGCGCATAACACGGTGAAGATCGACGGGTCGGATCAGTCCGAGATGGGCGGCAATTTCATGTGGCTGCGCAAAGCGGACGCGGTGTGTGAAACATGGCTCTCCGACGCGGCGAAAGATTTCCTGGTCGGTCGTCATAATGGCTATGCACGCCTCCCCGATCCCGTCATGCATACGCGGAAGATCGAGTATCTCAAACGAGAACGAGTGCTGCTGGTAGAGGACACTTTGCGATGCCGCGCGGCGCACGACGTTGAGTTCTGGTGGCACTTCGCCGAGCGTTGCGATGTCCACATGATGGATAAACGAATACTCGCGCGCAGCGGCAGGGTCCGACTGGAAATGTGCATGCCGGACGGAGAATGCGAGCCGGAACTGCTGGTCGGGACGGAACAGCCGCCGGCGGGCTGGATATCACGGCGGTTCGACGAAAAGACCCCCTCGCCATCGCTGCGCTGGAAAAGCAAGATCAACGGCACCGCCACGCATGTGACCGCCATCCGCATCGGCTTCGTTTACTGAGCTTTTGGTAAGTGAGTGACAGAATGAAAAGCTCAGTCCCTCACCCCCACCCCCCGCTCCGCGCCCCACGGTTTGGCTTGCAAGCAAAACCGGCTCCGGCAGCGCGAACCATGGTTCGCGAAACCCTGCCTTTGCCCCAGGAGAGGGGAGCGATCAGCAGCAAATAGATGACAACCGCGGTTGTCATCTATTTTCTGAAGGATCAATAGGAGGCCACCGTTGTCTGCTCCTTCTCAAACCTCTTGCCGGGCCCGGTCTGGATTTAAGGATGACGCTGACTATCATGATTAAACAGAGACGACAAACAGTTGGACCGGATAACCGCGAGGAGTCGGTATGAACATCAGCGTATTTGGGCTCGGCTATGTGGGTACGGTGTCGGCTGGCTGCCTCGCCGGTCAAGGGCACACTGTGATCGGCGTCGACCTGAATAAGACCAAGGTCGACATGATCAATCAGGGCATCGCGCCGATCATCGAGAAGGACATCGACGCCATTGTTTCCGATGTGGTTGAACGGGGTTTTCTGCGAGCGACCGTCGATCCGCATGATGCGGTCCGCAACTCCGACCTGTCGTTCATTTGCGTCGGCACGCCATCCCAGAGCAATGGCAATCTCGACCTGAGCCATGTGCGCAATGTATCGGAACAGATCGGTGCGGCGTTGCGTGACAAACGCACACATCACGTGATCGCCGGGCGCAGCACCATGCTGCCCGGTTCCATGCGCAACGTAGTGTTCGGCGCTTTGGAAAGGTACTCGGGCAAAAAGGCAGGTGTGGATTTCAGTGTCTGCTACCACCCTGAATTTCTGCGTGAGGGAACGGCGGTGCATGACTATCACAATCCGCCGAAGACGGTGATCGGCGAACACGACAGCAAGGCAGGCGACATGCTGCTCGGGCTATACGAAAAGATGAACGCACCGGTCATGCGGACCAGTATCGAAACGGCGGAAATCGTCAAGTACACCGACAACACCTGGCATGCGCTGAAGGTCACCTTCGCCAATGAGATCGGCAACCTGTGCAAGGCGGTGGGCATCGACGGCTATGAAGTGATGGAGCTTTTTTGCCGCGATACCAAGCTCAATCTTTCGCCTTGCTACATGAAGCCCGGGTTTGCTTTCGGTGGATCGTGCTTGCCCAAGGATGTACGCGCACTTGCATACAAGGCGAAATCGCTCGACCTCGAGCTTCCGGTACTCAATGCGATCCTGCCGTCGAACCGGCGCCAGATCGAAAAAGGCATCCGGATGATTATCAACAAGGGCAAGCAACGCATAGGCGTGCTCGGGTTTTCGTTCAAGGCCGGCACCGACGACCTGCGCGAGTCCCCAATGATCGACGTGATCGAGGCGTTGCTCGGGAAAGGTTACGAACTGAAGCTGTACGACCGGAACGTGAAGCTTGCGGCGCTGATGGGCGCGAACCAGGATTACATCATGAACCGCATTTCCCACATATCGCGACTGATGACCGAGTCCATCGACGAGGTGATTGATTTTGCCGACACCATCGTCATCGGCAATAACGCTCCCGAATTCCGTGCGGTCGCATCACGGCTGAGACCGGGCCAGGTGATGGTGGACCTGGTGCGCACCCTCCCGGTGCGGGGCGAAGGATATGACGGCATTTGCTGGTAAGCGGAGAACATCATGGGTGTGTGGCATAGCAATAACGGCAAAGGCCGGCGGGTGCTGATCATGGTGGAAAACCTGCCTTCTCCGTTCGACCGGAGGGTATGGCAGGAAGCCACCACGCTGCAGGGAGCCGGTTATGAAGTCTCGATCATTTGCCCGACCGGAAAAGGGTTCGAGACGAAGTATGAAGTGGTGGAGGGCATCCATATCTATCGCTACCGGCTGCCGCTGGAAGCGAGCGGCGCCAAGGGCTATCTGGTCGAATATGCGGCTGCGATGTTCTGGACCTTCGTGCTGTCCGTCAAAGTGCTGGTCACACGCGGCTTCGACGTGATTCACGCCTGCAATCCGCCGGACCTGCTGTTCCTGATCGGTGGCTTTTACAAGGTCTTCCTGCGCAAGAGATTCCTGTTCGACCATCACGATATCAACCCCGAACTGTATGAAGCGAAGTTCGGCCGGCGTGATTTTTTTTACAGGCTGCTGCGGGTATTTGAGTACCTGTCTTTCAAGACAGCGGATATCTCGATCGCGACGAATGAATCCTACAAACGCATCGCGATCGAACGCGGCGACATGGACGAGCGCAAGATCTATGTCGTGCGCAGTGGCCCCAACCTGGCCAAATGGCGCGTGATGCCGCCGAAGCCGGAACACAGGCACGGTCGCAAATTCCTGGTGGGCTACGTCGGCGTGATGGGCGGGCAGGAAGGGATCGACTATCTGCTGCATGCCGCGCGCTTCATTATCAAGGACATGCGGCGCGATGATGTGCATTTCACGCTGGTTGGCGGCGGCCCGATGCTGGACGACATGATGAAGCTGGCGCGCGAACTCGGCATAGCCGTTCATGTGACTTTTACGGGCCGCATTCCGGACGAGGAATTGCTGGAGATACTCAATACCGCCGATGTATGCGTGAATCCGGATACGGCCAACGAGATGAACGACAAGTCCACCATGAACAAGATCATGGAGTACATGGCGCTGGGTAAGCCCATCGTCCAGTTCGACTTGCGAGAAGGCCGCTTTTCAGCGCGCGAGGCCTCGCTGTACACCAGGAAGAATGATCCGATCGGCCTGGCCCGCGGCATCCTCACACTGCTCGCCGACCCTGCAATGCGGGAACGCATGGGGTCATACGGCAGGCGCCGGGTGGAGAATGAGTTGGAATGGCGTTATGAAGCGCCGAAGCTGCTGGCGGCCTACGAAGCGGTGTTTGCACCGCGAGCCCCGCGGCAGGGCAGGAGTGCTAAAACGAATTCGTAATTCACACCCGTTCCTCGCGCGAGCATATCAACCGGCTGGTTGACAAGCTGCTGGCGATGCCGGCCTGCGGCAAGCGGGACCGGCCGTCGCAGTTTCCAAGTCCAAAACTATCCACAATTTCCGTGGATAAATCACCCTAATCCGATGCCGATATGAGACGCAGCGCGGGTCCTATCGGCGTGATTAAATTTTAGGCACCCGACGAGGTTGCATCCCATAGATATGGGAGGAAAAACGCTTTCCTCCCATATCTATGGGATCGCTGGAACGTGTCGGCGCATCCGTGCCGCTGGGCCTGTGCCGCTGTAATACCCCGGTAAAAAATCACCGTTAGCATGTCCGAAGTCGCACCATAACAGAGACGTTATAGACTTCGGAGAATCCAATCATGAGCCCAGATATTTTGATCGTCCGGGAAGGTGACGGGTATCGCGTGCTACACGGACATTTGCGTTTGGCCAGCACGCTTAGCGTTCATGAAGAAATGTTCGTCGATGTGAAAGACGAGGGAAAAGTTCGCGTGGTAAAGACCTGCGCCGGGTATTTAGCCGGCAAGGACGGACAACGCTTGACGCAACTGCGGAACTGAGACGCCTCTTGATACGCTACGCTCCTTGCCCTTGCGCGAGCGTCAGCGCACCATCGACAACAATGGTGGCCCCCTGTATGTAGCGCGCCTGTTCCGATGCCAGGAATAAAGCCACGTATGCTATCTCTTCCGGCTGCGCAGCCCGCTTCATCGGAATCGCCTGCACTTTTTTCCTGAGCAGTTCCGGATGGTCGATCGCACCCTGGTTCATCGGCGTCAGCACCATACCCGGCGCAATGTTGTTGACGTTGATGTTCTTGTCGGCATACTCCAGTGCAAGCGTTGTCGTCAGATTGCGCAAGCCACCCTTTGCTGCGTCATAGGGAGCCGCCCCGGGCATCGGGATGTCCTGATGCACGCTGGTGATGTTGATGATCGTCCCATGCTTGCCTGTGCCGTCGATACAGCGCAGGAATTCCCGGCAACAGTAAAACGGACCGTAGAGATCGGTCCGGATCTGGCTGTCCCAGTCCTCGTCGGAGATGTCCTTCACAAGTTTGCCGCTACCGGCTCTGGCGGCATTGTTCACCAGTATGGTAGGGGTGCCCAATACCTGCTGCACCTTGCTGAACAGATGGGCGACGCTCTGAGGGTCGCGCTGATCCAGCTGGCACAGCACGGTTTTCCGCCCGGCGGCCTGCGCTTCGTGTTGCGTCCGTTCTGCGCCCTCGATATCGTGAAAATACGTCACTGCAACATCTGCGCCTTCCTTTGCGAAGGCCATCGCGGTCGCCTGCCCGATACCGGAGTCGGATCCGGTCACGATGGCGACTTCGCCTTGGAACCGCTGTGTGTCCATTGTGCATCCTCCTCGCAAGTACGACCGCACCGATCTATAGCATGTGATCGTGTCGCGGCATTGCGGTTCCTGTGGCACCGGGACGATATCGGGACGAAAGGGCCGGGTTGGGGCATCATGGAAAGGGAGATGCGCCATTCTGAAGGGGATACATGTTTTCTGTTGTGACATTCAAGCGCGCAAGCGCGATGAAAGCCTTGTGCTGGTTGATCTCGCTGAGCGGTTTGCTCGCGCATGTCGGCGTCCTGGCCGAGGACGTTCTGCGTGTCGGGTCCAAACGATTCACCGAGTCGTACATCCTCGGCGAAATCCTCGCGCAAACCGCCCGTCCCTATGCCAATGCGGAACACAAGCAGGGACTCGGGAACACCGCTATCGTTTTCGAAGCACTCAAGGCCGGCAGCATCGACCTCTACCCGGAGTACATCGGCACTATCGATCGCGAGATACTGAAGCATGCATCTCCTGCGTCCATCGAGTCGATCAGGCGCGAACTCGCCACGCAGGGGTTGGGGATGAGTGTACCGCTCGGCTTCAACAACAGTTACGCGTTAGCCATGCGCGCTGCCGACGCCGAGCGATTGCAGCTCCGCAGCCTCAGCGATCTTGCGCAGCACCCGCATCTGCGGATGGGACTCTCGCATGAGTTTCTTGGGCGCGCGGACGGCTGGCCGGGATTGGCGCAACGCTATGCGCTGTCGCAGAAGGCGACCGGACTTGACCATGGCATCGCCTACGAGGCGTTGGCGAACCGGCAGGTGGACGTCATCGATATTTATTCGACCGATGCAAAGATCAAACAACTCGGTCTGCGCGTTCTGTCGGATGACTTGAATTACTTTCCCCGCTATGACGCGGTGCTGCTGTATCGCCTCGATATCGCGCAACGGTTTCCGCAGGCATGGCAGGCTTTGCAGAAGCTGGAAGGACGTATTACATCGGACGCGATGATTGCGATGAACGCAGCGGCGGAACTCGAAGGGAAAACCTTTTCCGCAATTGCGAAATCCTTTCTCACGCAGGGCAAATCGGAAGTGTCGGCGCGAACCGGATTTTTTGCCAAGCTGTTTGACGATAGCCTGCTGCGCCTGACCCGGGAACACATCACGCTG
>JAQGMD010000326.1 GCA_028292565.1 Burkholderia sp.
TTTCGTTGCCGTTCAGGCTGCGGCTCGATAGCGTGCAGGTCGGCCGCGGAGACATTACGCTGGCCCCTGCGAATGTGATCGGGTTTGGACCGCTCGATCTGAATGCCGATTTCGATGGCGAGCGCTATCTGCTTCGGTTGACGCGGCTGGCGGTACGGTCCGGGACGCTCGCGGGCAACTTCAAGGGCGAGGCCGCGTTGGGCGTCGCCAAACCCTATCCGTTGCGCGCACAGTTCACCAGCGGCGCGGAAGCGGTTGTCGCCGCCCAAACGATCGGCGCCAGCGGGCTGATAGGCGCCGGGGGATCGCTGGAAGAAATGACGGTGACCACCGACCTGGCGATCAAGCAATCAAAGATCGCGGGCCGCACCGTGGTGCGTCCGTTTTCCGCTCAACCGCTGGGCATGACCAATCTGACGGCGCAGGCGCTCGACCTCTCCGCCTTTCGCGAGGACTTGCCGCGCACCGGGTTGAACATCAATTTGTCGATCGCCGAAACCGGCGCCGGCACACTCGCTGTGAAGAATGCCGACGCCGGTCCGTACGACGCCAGGAAACTGCCGGTTACGGATCTGCTGATCGCGTTTCGGCAGCAGGAAGCGAATTTCGATTTCGATAAATTCACCGCCTCGCTCGGCAGCGAGAAACGCGCCGCAGGTGCGATCACCGGTAAAGGGCGTTATGTCGATGGCGCTTTGACGCTCGACCTGTCGCTCAAGGCGATCAACCTGCGGGGACTCGACCAGCGGATGCGGCCGACCCGACTCGCCGGCCAGATCGGCCTGCAACACGCATCCGGCCGCCAGGAATTCACGGTGGAGCTGACCGAGCCGCTGAACAACAGGCAAAAGGTGTCGCTCACCGGGCGCGGGTCGCTCGCCGCTTCCACCCTGACCATCGAGCGCGCGGAGTTGCGCCTCGGCGGTGGCCGAATTGATGCGGCCGGTCATCTCGAGATGGCGGACCGGCAAGGTTTCAGTGCGACCGGCAAGGTTGCGGGCTTCCGCTTGAAGGATATCGGCGAGTTCAAGCAGCTACCCGATCTGTTCCTGAACGGACAGTTCACGCTACGCGGCGCGCGTCAGCCGAAACTGCTCGCCGATCTCGCATTCAACATCAGCGACAGCCGCTTGCAGGGCCATCCGTTGCAGGGCGAGGGCAAGGCGCAATTGCGCGCCGACAGTATCGACATTTCCAAATTCCTGCTTGCAGCGGGCGCCAACCGGCTCAACATCCATGGACGGTTGACACAAACCGAAGGGAACCTGACGTTCGCGCTGACCGCGCCGAAACTCGAGCAGCTCGGCCCGGGCTTTAGCGGCGCGCTTGACATCAACGGCGAGGCGCGGGGCAGTATTGAACGCCCCCGCATCGTTGCCGACTGGACCGGCACTCGCATCCGGGCGGGCGACGCGCTGCGAGCTGACAATGTGAAGGGCAAGGCGGACGTTCAGGTGGACCGCGATAAACCGTTCTTCGTCAACGCGGTGACTGCTGACGCGCGGGCGAATGGTTTGCAGTATGGCCAAGGCAAAGATGCGCAGCAACTCAAGTCGCTGTCCGCGCAATTGCAGTTCTCGCCGCGCCCCGATGCGCCACTGCAGATTGCGGTGCGGGGCGAGGGCGTGGTTGCCGGGGGTATTCGCGCTGACAGCTTTGTCGTTACGGCAAATGGCACCACGGCACAGCATGGGCTTGATCTGTCACTGGTCGAACCGGGACAAAACTGGATGCTCGCGGCAAGCGGCGGACTGAAGTCATTGGATAGCCAGCCGCAATGGCAAGGCAGTATTCAGCGACTGGATGCAACCGGACGCTTTGTCGGAAAACTGGTCGCGCCGGCGCCGCTGCTGGTATCGCAGCAACGCCTGCAGCTCGATCGGTTGCGCTTTGATGCGGCGGTTGGCCTCATCGCAGTAGAACAGTTCCTGCGCGACCCCAATGGCATCATGACGCGCGGCAGTATCGAGCGCTTGCAGGTAGGGCAGATCCTGAAATTCAGCGGCAAGGAGCCGGCCGTGACCAGCGACCTGCAGCTGCGTGGCGAATGGGACGTGAAGTTGACCGATACGCCGAGCGGTACGATGAGCATGCGGCGCGAAAGCGGCGACGTCGTGATGCGCGGCACCAGGCCGGTTGCGCTCGGCCTGCGCAATCTCGAGGCGACCGCGAATGCCTCCAACGGCCAGCTCAGCGTTCAGGTACGCGCGGACGGCAAGCAACTGGGCGTGATTGATGTGAGCGGCAAAGTCAGCCTGGCGGGTGGCGACCGGCTGATCCCCGCGCCGGACGCACCGGTTACGGCCGATATCAAGATCGATATCCCATCGCTGGGATGGGCGGGGCCGATGATTTCATCGACCACCATCGTGGAAGGTCGCGTGCAAAGTGCGATCACGGTAGGCGGAACGGTGTCGCAGCCGGTCCTCGGCGGAAAAATCAGCGGCAACGCATTGCGCTTCCTGTCGATCGAAACCGGGGTCGACCTGCGCGAGGGTGTGCTGGAAAGCGAATTCCAGGGATCACGACTGGCGCTACGCACCCTGCGTTTCCCAAGTGGCGAAGGTCAATTGACTGCATCCGGGGTGGTCGATCTTGCCGACGGCCAGCCCACTGCCGACATCGCAATCAAGGCCGAGCGATTTGCAGTGCTGAATCGGACCGACCGCAAGTTGTCCATCAGCGGCGCGAGCCAGATCGCGTGGCGTCAATCGCAGGCAACCATTACCGGTGCATTCAATGTCGATTCCGGATTTATCGACATCAGCAGCACCACCATGCCGCAGCTATCGGACGATGTGGTGATCGTAGGCCGCACAGAAAAGAAAGCTGCCGGCGAGCGCGGCCTTCCTGCCACCATCGATGTCGCGGTTAACCTCGCCAAAGGGATCGTGTTAAAAGGCCGCGGACTCGATGCGCTGCTGGGTGGACAAATCCGACTGGCAAGCCGGCCGGGTGAACCGCTGCAGGCGCGCGGCACGCTGAATATCATCAAGGGCACCTTTGCCGCTTACGGCCGCGAGCTCGATATTGACCATGGCCTGCTGCGCTTCAATGGCCCCATCAACAATCCATCGCTCGATATCCTGGCCATGCGACGCGGGCAGCAAGTCGAGGCCGGCGTCGCGGTGCTCGGAACGGTATTGGAGCCGCGCGTAACGCTGGTTTCGGAGCCGCCGGTTTCAGAAGCCGAGAAGCTTTCATGGCTGGTTCTCGGCCACGGCCTCGAGACAGCAGGACAGGGGGACCTGAGCAAGCTGCAAAGTTCCGCCGGCGCCTTGTTGTCGCAAGGCGCTGCCGCCGGTGTCGAGTCGCAAATCGCGCGCGCATTCGGGCTCGACCAGCTCAGCGTCGGCAGCACCACCAATCAGGAGGGGTTGGAGCAACGCATCGTCACAGTCGGCAAGCAGATATCCTCGCGGCTTTATGTGAGCGTGGAACAAGGATTGCAAACGGCGAGCAGCGTGCTGCATATGCGTTACCTGCTTACTCCGAAACTGACGGTGGAGGCGGAGGCGGGGACGCGCAGCGCGCTCTCGCTGTTCTATAACATCACGTTTGATTGAGTGCCGTTCGTTGATTCACACACCCGGCGTCCGGAAGTATCGCTGAAAGATATTTTGTAATCGCTTTTTTTATGCGACCGCACTTTTTAAGCGAAAAAATGTGGGTTTAATCGAGAGCGAGCCGTGGCGACGGATTCTAATGGCTGGTGGTGCCTTAACTGCTCGCGGTTATCAGGGGCAGACCCACGACGGGCATTGGGATGCCGCTCTCATCACGTCGGAAAAAGAGTCGTCGCTTGCATGACCGGTACGAGAAAGGTTGCCTGCAATGCAATTTTCTAATCGTTTTTTTTGTGCGACACTTCTTTTTAATCGAAAAAATGTGGGTTTAATCAAAAAATGAGCGATTGGATCGGTTTTAAGTGGGTCGCGGCGCACACCCGAATTACTCCGACTCAACCATTTGCGGTGGAGAGTCAGATTGGAACCGCCCGGCGCACGGTGGTGACCGGCGATACGAGGAACGAGACCTATCAGCCCGGCACTCGTCCGGACGCCACTATTCCGGCACACCTGACATTCGCGTTCAGGCACGAAATCGTACATCTTGAATTCCTCGCCCGCCTGTTTGCGGCGATCGACCCGCGCGTGCTGGAAGAATGGATCCGCCGGGAACCAACGGGCAGCTACGCGCGGCGATCCGGCTTCTTCTACGAATGGCTTACCGGCCGCCGGCTGGATGTCCCGGACACGCCCGCAGGCAATTACGTAGACGCGCTCGATGCCGGCATGTACATCGTCGCCTCGCGCGCCGCGAATGTGCAGCGCTGGCGCGTGCGTGACAACCTTCCCGGAATCCGCGAATTCTGCCCGGTAGTCGTGCGTACCGACTCGGTGCAGGAATTGCAGCAATACGACTGCGCCAAGGCTTTGAAGGATCTGGAGGTGGAATTTGGCGCAGACATCCTGCAGCGTAGCGCGGTCTGGCTGACGATCAAAGAAAGCCGAGCCAGCTTTGCGATCGAGCATGAGGAACGGCAGGTCGACCGGATACGGCGGTTCGCCGCGGTTATGGAGCGGCGCTGCGGGCTGGATGGCGATCCACTCACGCCGGAGAAGCTGACTGAGCTGCAGACGGAGATCCTGGGCACGGCCACACGGTACGGCATGCGCAAGTCGCCTGTGTTCGTCGGGCACACCACGGGCTATACCGATGTTGTTGACTACATCGGGCCGCACTGGGAGAGGGCCCAAGAGATGCTGACCGGCTTGCAATCGACAATGGCCCGCACACAGGGGGCATCGTCCATTGTGCGAGCGACGATCGCTTCCTTTGGCTTCGTCTACATTCATCCCATGGCTGACGGAAATGGCCGGATTTCGCGCTTCCTCGTCAACGACGTCTTGCGCCGCGACGGAGCGGTACTGGCTCCGTTCATCCTTCCCATCTCGGCCACGATCACCGATAGCTCGCATGAACGTGTCGGCTATGACCGGGCGCTGGAGCGTTTCTCGAGGCCGTTGATGCAAGCTTACAGCGACCGTTACTCTTTCGGAGTCGAGGTGGTATGCGACGACGGGGTGCAAACGAATTTTCACTTCGACGCCTACGACGAAGCGCTGCCGGCATGGCGGTACCCGGATCTGACTCATCAGGCGGAGTACGTGGGGCATGTGATCCGACTGACCATCGAGTCGGAAATGAGCAAGGAAGCGACCATCCTGCGCGATATGGACCGGGCACGGCGGGCCGTCAAGAATTACCTGGAAGGCCCGAACACGGACATAGACCAGATCATCCGGTCCGTGCGCCAGAACCGGTGGGTTGTTTCCAATAAGCTGGCCAGGAATTTTCCGCAGCTCGCGGACTCCGGGTTGGCCGAAGCAGTGACACGCGCCGTGCGGGAAGTGCTCGATCCTGACTCAGGGTCGGGACACAACGAACCCAAACAAGACGGGGAAAGTCCAGGAGGATAGCTTAACGCACCGGGCTAACGCACCCTCGCGGCCTCTACCATTTCGGACGCCCGCCACCCCACGTCACCGCGCGTGCGCCACCCACTTCCCATCCTTCTTGCAAAACTGGTACAGCTCTTGCCCCTTGATGGACTTGTCCATCGTGGCGATGCGCGTGAGCCGGCAATTGGATGCACCGTCGGGATCCTTCAAGACCTGGATCCGGCCATGGTTGCCGGTCTGGTTGTTGCGCCATTCGACCATGCTGCCGTCCACGCCATGATTCAACACGCCGATCAGTGTGGAAGTGAATACGCGCGCGTCCCTCTGGGCGCATTTGCCAAGTGCGGTCTGATCGAGAAACGTGTAGTTGCCGAAAGCGCCGTCGCTCATGTTCAGGGCGACCGCAGGGGTGGCGAGAAAACTGCCGGCAAAACTGCTGACGGAAAAGGAAACGCAGAAAATGGTGAGCTTGCGCATAGCGGCACCTCGATGCCTGAGCCAGGACCCGCGACGAATCGAGGCCGGAGAAAGATTGTTCGATGGGATTCCAGCGTCAGTTTCGTCTTCGGAGCGGCACCGGCCGGCGCACAGGCGCATACCGGTTCGTCCAAGGTAGGGATTTCGATGACCGGCTGGCGCCGGCGGGCGCACGACTATGCGTATGACAACAGTGGCATTTCATCGACGTGCTCAATGACCGATGGTCTTTTTCCGCTAGGCTTCCAGTATCTTCATCGCCCAGAAAATCAGAAGTCGAATGTTGGACGGGTTTGAGATGGATCACGCGGGAGTTCAGCCATGAAAGTGTCACTGCCAAACAGCCGGTTTCGCCTCACCCTTGTCATGCTGCTGCTACTGGCCGGATGCGAGACGTACAACCACCGGTACAGCAGCGGCGGCTCGGCCACCCTGGCCGGGACCTCATGGCTGGCGGAGGAGATCGACGGGCACGCGGTGAAGGAGAACGTCCGATCGATACTCCAGTTCCAGTCTGAGGACATCTACGGCTCGGCTGGCTGTAACCTCTATTCGGCGCCTATCGTGGTCCGGGACAGCGGATTCCGTGCAGGCACGGTGGTCACCACGCGGGCTATTTGCAGCGATGCGGCAATGGGGCAGGAGCTGCGCTTCCTCGCTGCGCTCAGTTCGACCACCGGCTATCGGATGGAGGGCGACACTTTGCGGCTGACCGACTTGCAGGGTGTTACCGGCATGCGCCTGACCCGCATGTCGGTATCACCGCGCGCATTCCTCTGTGGTGACGGCGTGAACTTCGGTAGCATGTTCCTGCGACCCGCCGGCGCGGACACGGTGGAGGTCGCGTTCGGAGTCATGTCGCGGGTGCTTACACGCGCGCCTGCGCTCTCGGGCGAAAGATTTTCTGGTGGTGATATTTCGTTATCGAGCGAGGGTGACGAAGCGACGCTGGAAGTGGGCGACCATCGTTATACATGCACCGAAAAAGCGGGTGGCTGAAACTTGCCGCGCGCTTGATGTGCAAAGCTGACAACTCCTCAAACATGCCGGGCGACAGAAAGTGACTTGCCGCCCGGAACCTTCATCGCCTGGTTGCGTCTGAGAATAAAGGGAATGCGCTTGGCCATCGGCCGGCGGCCTCCCTTGTGTTCTTCACAATTCTCTCGGACCGACTATGGCAAAAACCGCACTATCTTCACTACCGCAGGAGTGGCAGTTCTGGATCACGGAAAACCTGGCGCGCGCCTGCGAGCCCAGCGGCATGGCGGCCATCATGGTACGCGACGGGAATTTCGAGAAGAAGCTTGCGGAAGCTGCCATTGCGGAAGCAAGGCGAAAGAATTTTTCGGAGCTCCAGGCGCCCAAGCCGATGCCCGAGATCGATACGACGAAGAATGCCATTCAGGCATCGGATCGGGTGGTTGATGTACTACTCACACTCGCTGCGCCGCGCATTGTCTTGCTTGGCAACGTACTTTCCGATGAAGAATGCGATGCGCTTTGCACGTATGTCGATCAGCGGCTGACGCGCTCGCCGGTAATAGGCGATTCAGACGGTGTGGCTCAGTTGAATTCCGATCGCACCAGCCAGGGTGCAATGCTGGCACGGGGAGAGACGGAGCTTATCGCGCGCATCGATGCACGCCTGGCTTCCATCGCCCGTTGGCCGGTGGAACGCGGCGAAGGGTTGCAGGTGCAGCGCTATGAAACAGGCAATGAGTATCGCGCGCATTACGACTGGTTCGACGCGTCGCTTCCGGGGCCGCGCAAGCATCTTGAACGCGGCGGTCAGCGGGTTGGTACTTTCATTCTTTATATGTGCGATGTGGAGCAGGGTGGGGGTACCTCTTTTCCGGGGCTGGGAATGGAGGTGCAGCCGAAGAAGGGGAATGCGATTTACTTTGCCAATACGGATGCGTTTGGCGTGCCGGATCGCGAGACCCTGCATGCGGGGATGCCGGTGGTGAAGGGCGTGAAGTTTATTGCGAATAAGTGGTTAAGGGAGAGCGAGTATTAGAGCGGGCTCGGTTCGCTATGGGATGTAGGGTGCGCCCTACCCACGCTTCGGCTTGTCCTCCCCAATCAACACCCGCGTATCACTGAGATAGGTGTACTGCGGAATTTCAAGGTTCAGCGGCGCAGGAACGTTCTGGTATACACGTCCGGCAAGATCAAACCGTGACCCGTGGCACGGACAGTAGAACCCACCCATCCAATCCGGGCCCAGTTCACCGGTCGTATCCGCATCCGGGCGGTAGCCAGGGATGCAGCCGAGATGCGTGCAAACGCCGATGGCCACGAAGTAACGCGGATTGATCGAGCGTGTTCGATTGCGAGCGTACAGGGGTTGTTGCGGTTGCGTCGAGTTTGGATCGACCAACTGGTTTTCCACCTTCGGCAGCGTATTCAGCATCTCATCGGTGCGATGCAGTATCCATATCGGTTTTCCGCGCCACTCGACGGTTACCACCCGGCCTGGTCCTACCCTGCTGAGGTCGGCCTCTACCGGTGCGCCTGCCGCGCGCGCGGCTTCGCTCGGTCCCATGCTTTTCACGAACGGCACCAGTGTGGCGACCACACCAATCCCACCGAGCCCGGCGGTCGCCGCGAGCAGCATCCTTCTCCGGCGCACTTCCCTGTAGCCGATATTTTCTTCAACGATATGCATGATCAAAGCGCTTACTTGAGTTTGCCGACCTCTTCGCTGACATCGACCGGCGCGTCGTATTTCTTGTCAGGTACTTGCTGCAAAGTTGCGAGCACATTCTCATCGGCGCCGTTCTTCTTCGCGGTCTCGATCAATTGCTGCTTGTTCACCGGATAGTCGATGCCTTTGAGGTACTTCTGTAGCTGGATGGGATTGACGATGGTAGTCATGTCGGTTCTCCGATCGGAGTGCGCGCTGCGAAACGCAAAGCGGCATGCAATGCATGTGCCTGCGCGATGAGGGCAACGATGTGGTGGACCTGCGCCAGCCTTGTGTAAATCCTACGCTGCACTTGCAATTCCTTCTTCGAGCAGAGGGCTTGACGCAGGTCTGAAGCGAGCACGCGGTGCACCCTACAATCAATTTCGGAGCACAGCTTCAGTTTATGCAGGCTTACTTTTGGGAGGCAGATATGGTTGCAGATCTCGACGCACTATCGATCATCCGCTTTCATGACGGGAAGTTTTCCGAAGCGGACTGGCCGCCCGAAGAGGCGACAGAACCGGGCCCGGGTCCCTGGCCGTGGATAGAGGAAAATCATCGCTTCAACACACTGCTGTGGAACGAGGAAGACCAGGCCCGCCGCACCGATGTGGACGCCGCCGAAATTGCCGCCGGCAAGCGCCGCATCGATCAGGCCAACCAGAAAAGAAACGATGCGATCGAGGCGATCGATGAAGTCATCCTGACGGCGTTGAAGGAGGTGCCACGCGCACGTGATGCGCGCCTGAACAGCGAGACCGCCGGAGCGATGATCGATCGCTTGTCGATCCTGAGTCTGAAGATACACCACATGCGCGAGCAGACCCTGAGGGTAGATGTCTCTCAGGAACATGTCGCGTTGTGCGCAGCCCGTCTGCAGCGACTGCGTGACCAACGCAAAGACCTGGTGTCATGCCTGGACACATTGCTATCCGAGGCAGCCAGCGGCAGGGTGTACTTCAAGATGTATCGTCAGTTCAAGATGTACAACGATGCGACGCTCAATCCGTATCTGTATGGACAACGCGATGCGCATGCGAGCCAGGCGCCGGCGCCGTGAATTCTTGCGCCGTCGATGTCCTGATTCCGACCAGGGACCGCGCAGGTGCACTGGCGATTACGCTGACTGCGTTGTATGCGCAGCAGGTGCGGGACTATCGCGTGATCGTTTCCGATCAGTCAGAGCAGGCGAGCGCATTCGATGCGCCCGAAGTGCAAGCGTTGCTGCGCATCCTGGCGGCGGCAGGCCGGTCGGTGGAAACTCACAGGCATGTGCCGCGCCGCGGAATGGCGGAGCAGCGGGCTTTCCTGCTGTCCCGGGTGAGCGCGCCTTACTGCCTGTTCCTGGATGACGATGTCGTCATCGAACCCGACTTGATTGGGCGATTGTTGGAGGCGATCCAGCGCGAGCGCTGCGGCTTCGTCGGCAGCGCGCTGCACGGCCTGAGTTTCATCGATGATGTGCGTCCACATCAGCAGGCCATTGACTTCTGGGACGGCGGCGTGAAGCCGGAAACCGTCCCGCTGGAAAGCGCGGCATGGGAAAGGTATCGCCTGCATAGCGCGGCAAACCTGTTTCACTTGCAGACGCGTCTCAGGTTGACACGGGCTTATGCGCGCTTGTACCGGGTCGCATGGATCGGCGGCTGCGTGTTGTTCAACACCGAAAAACTGCGCGCCGCCGGAGGTTTCGAATTCTGGCGAGAACTTCCGGTAGAGCATTGCGGTGAAGATGTGTTGGCGCAGTTACGTGTCATGCAACGTTTCGGCGGAAGCGGCATCATCCCGTCCGGTGCCTACCATCTGGAACTTCCGACCACCGTCAGCAAGCGCGACGTCAATGCGCCGTTCCTGCTCTGGCCCCGCGCGCAGCAGGTGCCAGGATGAACGGCCTGGTTCCCGGGGTCAAGAAGATCGCGGTCCTGAATCCGAGCGCGATCGGCGACTTCGTCGTCACGCTGCCGGCCGTGCATGCGATTAAAACTGCTTACAAGGATGCGCACGTCGTTTATATCGGCAAGCAATGGCATGCGGACCTGCTGCGCGGCCGGCCGGGTCCGATCGACGACGCGATCGTAATTCCGCCTGTGCCGGGCGTCGGCGCGCCCGTGGACATCGATTGCGACCGGGAAGAGATCGATCGCTTCGTGCAGACCATGCAGGCGCATCGGTTCGATCTTGCGTTCCAGATGTATGGCGGAGGACGCTATTCGAATCCGCTCATCCAACAATTCGGCGCGCGTCTCACGGTCGGCCTCCAAGCGCCGGAAGCGGAGCCGCTCGACCGTTCCATTCCCTATGTGTATCTGCAGAACAACCGCCTGCGCATGCTCGAGGTCGCGGCGCTGGCAGGCGCAGACCGATTGCAATTGCGGCAAGAGCTCGAAGTCACTGCGCAGGACCGCGCGCTGGCGCAGGAAGCGGTACCCGCGACGCCGGACAAGCCGCTGATCCTGATTCACACCGGCGCGTCCGACCTGCGACGCCGCTGGCCCACCGAGCGGTTCGCAGCAGTGGCTGACGCCTTTGCGGAGCAGGGCGCATGCGTTGCGGTCAACGGCGTTGAAGACGAAGCCGATGTGGTCGGAGATGTGATCGCCCGCATGCGCCATCCGGCTGTCGATTTGTGCGGCAAGTTGTCACTGTCCGGCCTGTGCGGATTACTCGAGCGTGCCGCGCTGTTGGTTTCCAATGATTCAGGACCGCTGCACCTGGCGCTGGCGATAGGCACTCCATGCGTCGGCGTCTACTGGTTCTCCAATCTGTATGTGGCGGGACCGCTGGCGCACCGGAATCACCGGATCGCGTTGTCGCTGCAGGTGGAGTGTCCCGTATGCGGGGCGGAAAATATGGTGAGCCGTTGCCCGCATGATGTGTCGTTCGTGGCGCGCGTGTCAGTTGATGAGGTGCTGCAACTGGGGTTCGACCTGCTCAGGCAGAAGCGCGAAGAAGGTGACGGGCAAGTGAAACAACCTTCGCGGCTTTCCGACCCTGCGGATCGCGGATACAGCGATGCAGGTCTTGATCGACCGGCGCCCAGCGGCGGATATCGGCCGTGCTGAAAATCACCACACTCGGCAGCTTCAGTCCGGCGGCGATATGCGATACGCCGGTATCGTTGCAGACCAGCAGCCGTGAGCGGCTGAGCAGGGACGCCATGGCGCCGATGGAGAGCCCAATGGAGGACGGTGGGGCCGCGTTGATCGCCTTTACTCTCATCTGGCCGGCTACCGTCGCGACGAGTTCCGCTTCCTGGGGGGAACCGGTAAGCACTATCGGCAGCTGGAATTCCCGGTGCAGGCGTTCGGCGACCTCGGCGAAGCGTTTGAGCGGCCAGCACTTCTCTAAGGTGCTCGCGCCCGGATGGATGCAGATGTAGCTGCCCTCTCGCAATCCTCCTGTGATGCCCGCTGCTTCCAATTCACATTTATCTTGTTCGTCGAGTGGGAACTCGAGGTGGTCTCCCTGCGGCGTGGCGCCGAGAAACTGCACCAGTTGCAGCAGGCGTCGCGGCTCCAGGCCTGACGCGGGGTAGGGCAGGAAGCGGTCGGACATGCAGGCGCTGTCCGGAACGAATCCCGCAGTGACGCGCGCACCGAACGCACTGACTATCCCGTTGCTGATCTCGCCGCTGCCGTGCATTTGCAGCGCGAGATCGAAGTGGCGTGCACGCATAGCCTGATAGAACCGCGGGATGTTGTATTCGCGTACCGCTTGTTCCGGGAATGCCGGGTGGCCGGGGAAGGGGATGAATTCATCGATGTACTTGGCAAAGCGTTGTGCGAATTGTTCTGCCCAAGGCAACGCGATGAGGGTGATGTGGGCGTGGGGAACTGCGGCGCGCAGGGCGCGTAATGCTGGCACGGCGCATAGCAAGTCGCCGAGGCGCAGTGCCCGGAAGACGGCGATCCTTCGGAGGCCGGGGCGGTGCAAAAGTGGGGGGTGGTTGGGTTGTTCAGTGAGCGCCATGGTCGTCCTCCCGGTGAGGTTCACCTGCCTATCGGCCGATAAATTTTCCGTAACGCGGCCGGCTTCTCGCGGAGCCACGCGCTGTTGCCCCTTCCCCCTTGCAGGCACGGGTATCTGCACAAGTGCCGGGCGTCTTGCATGCCTGAGCCGTAGGTCGGGATCGGCGGCGCGCGCGCTAATCCCAACATCTCGGCGCATAACGGAGCCGTCATTCATACAGGGTCCGGCGTGCTGGGATTTGCATCCCGACCTACATCTCCGGTATGCGGATCGACTCGCATGTATGTAGATACCCATGCCATGCAGGGGAGGACGAAAGCGCGTGGCTCCGCGATACACCTGCTGGGTGATGTGCGTATGAACCCATGGACAGAGCGTTGGTGCGGCAAAGATTCACCACGCATGATAAGGGTCAGCGAAACCGGTCCGGGACCGTTCACGCCTCCTGACGCATGCGAGACATTGGTGCGCTTCTTGCGTGGTCTGCCGGCAATCTTCCGAAGGAGAGATGTGATGCACACAGGATTGCGCGTCGGCCGCATCGCCGGGATCGACATCCAGCTCGACTGGAGCCTGTTGATCATCATCTTCATTATCACGTTCAGCCTTGCGGTCGGGCTGTTTCCGCAATGGCATCCGGACTGGAGCCGGCCACTCGCGTGGACTGTCGCGTTTGCAGCCGCGCTGCTGTTCTTTTGTTCGGTGCTGCTGCATGAACTGTCGCACGCAATGGTGGGCAGGAAGCACGGTATTGAGGTGCGGCGGATCACCTTGTTCGTGTTTGGCGGAGCGGCCCAGGTCGAGCAGGAGCCGAACGACTGGCAGGGCGAGTTGCAGACCGCAATCATCGGCCCGGTCGTCAGCCTGCTGCTCGGCGGTGTCTGCATCCTCCTGACCGGATTTGCCATCAGCCCGACGGCGATCGACCCCGGGCATCTGACGCAAACCCTGGCGGACCTGGACGTGCTGTCCACGCTGCTGCTGTGGCTCGGCCAGGTCAATATCGTGCTGGGACTGTTTAACCTGGTGCCTGCCTTTCCGCTGGACGGCGGACGCGTGTTGCGGGCGCTATTGTGGGCAAAGACGCGCGATCTGCGGCGCGCGACGCGTTGGGCCGCAAGCGTGGGACAAGCGTTTGCATGGCTGCTCATCGGTGTCGGCGCCGCTATGATGCTTGGGGTATCGGTTCCCGTGTTTGGCACCGGCCTGGCCGGCGGTCTCTGGATTGCCCTGATCGGATGGTTTCTCAATAACGCGGCGTTGGTCAGCTACTGGCAGCTGCTAATCCGTGAGTCGCTCCAGGACGTGCCGGTATCGCGCCTGATGGATACATGGTTTCAGACCGTGCCATCCGACCTGCCTGTGAACCGATTGGTCGACGATTACCTGCTGCACAGCGACCAGAGTCACTTTCCAGTGTTAACCGACGGGCGTCTGGTCGGCATGGTGTCCTTGCAGCACCTGCGCAACCTGCATCGCGACGTGTGGCACACCACCACCGTAGGCGGCGTGATGACACCGTTTGATCCGGCATTCCGGATCGGCCCACGCGATTCGGTGCAACGCGCAATGTCCATGCTCGGTGAAGGGACAGGCGGACAGATCGCGGTGCTTGAGAACGGCCAGGTGTGCGGATTGATACGTCGCGAAGACATACTCAAGTGGTTATCGCTGTACGAGAACGTCGATGTGCATCCGGCCGCCGTGCCGCGTGGCAGCCGTGAATAAGCCTCTTGCTCGTCGTCAATCATCCCGACAAAAATGTAACTTAGTGTGAACCAACCGGGACGAAATGATGACAAAGGTGTATGGGGCATTTTGGGCCAAACGCATGCAACTGAACATTGCCGGGGTGAATCGAAGCGGTAAATGGACCGGTAAATGGCCTTGGCTATGCAATTAGCCCAATCAAGTTTTATCTTGCGGCGCTTCGCCGGTGGCTACGAGTAGCACGGTGGCGCTTTCTGCGCTATTTCAACCTGACAACCTTTCGCATGTCGGAGTGTTCCGCCATCGGAGTGGTTCGCCCGTAGCTCGCAGACACCGCCGTATATAACGATTAGAGAATGAACGGAAGGACACATGCAGCTGAGATCTATCCACCTGTCATTACGCTTTATCTTGCCGTTGGCGCTGGTGATCGGATTATTTGCTTATGCGATCGTACCGCTGGTGGACAACCTGACCCTCAGGTGGTTTGTCAGGGAACTCGACACCCGCTCCCAGCTGTTGGCCAATGCCTTGCAAGACCCGTTGCTCGACTATGTCCCGCAAAAGGCCGGAAAGAAGATCAATCAGTTGTTTGATCGCGCGATCCAGGATGAACGGTTGTTTGCCGTGGCGTTTTGCGATGCCAACGGCAAGGTGGTATACAAGACAGTGACCTACCCCGAGTCGCTACATTGCGGCAACCCGCAAGTAGTCAACGGCACGCGGCAGTCGCTGGTGAAAACGCAGCAGGGTTCGCTGCATATTACCGAAAGCGCGGTGAATTCAGAATTCGAGCGGCTGGGCAAGCTGATGCTGGTCAGCGACATGA
>JAQGMD010000337.1 GCA_028292565.1 Burkholderia sp.
ACCATCGGTGTGCTGCCGGCCATGATCGCATTGTTTCTTTATGCGCTGCTGCCGATCGTGCGTAACACCTGTACTGGAATTAGCCAGGTGCCGACCGGATTGCGCATGGCTGCGCTGGCGCTTGGATTGACTCGTACCGATCGCCTGCTGCATATCGATCTGCCGCTTTCGATGCCGTTCATACTCGCGGGCATAAAGACAGCAGCGGTAATGAGCGTCGGCACTGCGACGATTGCCGCGTTTATCGGGGCGGGCGGTTATGGTGAACGCATTGCGATCGGGCTGGCGTTGAATGACAACGACATGCTGCTGGCCGGTGCGATTCCCGCGGCGGTGCTTGCGCTTGTGACGCAGGGGTTGTTTGAATTTGTTGAGCGCGTTTTTGCGAAGCGGCGCGGGGTGTAGACGAAGAGCTGTTCGTCCGCAATTCCCCACTCCCGCTTATGGGAGTGGGGAGCCAGGCGCTAGCGTATTTGTGCGTAAACTTCGTGCCTCTAGCGGTACTCCGAGCGCCATCGAATTCGATTCACGTGTGTGCCGCAGCCAATGGGTGCTGGCCGATGCCAACTGCTGCGCACCCTTCGGATCAGCGTGTACGAGCGCCTGTGCACATGATGCGAAAAACGCCTTCATCTGGTCGTACAAAGTCCCCGGCGCGATTCCCTCTTTTGAGTCGATATCGCGGATCGTCCGCGGCGACCACGGCGCGCGTTCGGCGACGTCCACCGCTTTGCCGAGCAGGAACGCGCCGCGATTCTCCGGCGCTTCGGGATCAGGGGCGAGCGAGCGCGACACCAGGTAGCGCGACAACTGTTCCAGCAGGTTGGACGACACCGGCACCAGTCGCTCCTGACCACCCTTCCCTGCCTTCAATCGCCATGCGGCGGTCTCAGCGCCGTCGGCCGGATAGCTGACCCGCTTCACGTGGTCCACACGGGCTGCGACCGCTTCGGCCAGCCGCAAGCCTGTCGCGTAGATCAAATGCAGCGCAAACCGCAGCCTCTGGTTGGCCGATGTGTCGGGCAACTCTTCTAATCGCGCTTCGAGGAATTCCCACTGTGCATGGGTAAAGCTGCGAGCCTTGATTGCACTGGGCCGCCGTGTCTTCTTGATGGAGGCGCCGGTCCAGGGGTTTGCGGTCAGGTAGTACTGGGCTGAAAGGAACTGGTACAGGCTTTTGAGGATCGTGACCGCATGATGCTGCGCACTGACCGACAGCGGCCCCTCGAAAGGACGCCATAGCGGACTCCACTTCTCGCGCCCGCGCGGGCCGCACCATATTTCTCGTGGCATCGGATCACCCAGGAAAAGGCGGTAGGCTTCGCAGTCTTCCGGAGTCATCGAAGACAACGGCTTCTTTCTTTGCAAAATTGCCCAGAGCAAGAAGCGCTCGGCCTCCTTCAGGTACGCGCGCTGTGTGTTCGACAAATACTGCAGCCAGTCATGCGCATCTTCTGAGGCATCGGGGTCGATACCGCGCTTGTGACGCAACGTCATGCGTTTTTCCGCGGAGAGGCCGGGCTTTGCCTTGATCCAGGCCAGCACAGCTTCGTAGTCATTATTTGCCGTCAGAAGGCACATATTCCGCGGCGCGCGGTAAATTCCATCCGAACCGTCGAGTTCGACAGGAACCACGAATTTGTCGATGGGCACGATTGCCGTCGCTTTTGGTACGACTCCTTGTAGCTTTTTGAAGGCCAACCTCGAGCGCTTCACTTTTACATGCGCGCCAATTGCGAGCCCGATACTAGATTCATTGATGCGCAGCCATTCGACAATGCGATCCGCTTTTCCGGCGCCAATCGCCTGGATGCTGGCCCACCACCGCATGCCAATGCCGTTGATGCGTTCAACCAGTTGTGAAACGGTAAATATGCCTGCTTGGTCGAGATATCGTGCGAGGTCGGGGTTGAGCCAGGATGCTACCGCGTCAGTTGCCTGAGGCGGCTGAACCACCAGGCCTTCGAGCCAGAGCAACGCTTCGAGCTGCCGGGCTATCAGTCGGCCGCGCCGTGATTCGCGCGCTGTCGCCCCGCCATAGTGCTCCTGGTATTGTTCCAGCTGTTCGGCCTCTGAGAATTCCTCGAGGCCCAATTCCGTCGCGAATTCCTCCAGCGACGGGATAGAGATCTTCTTGTCAACAATATGGCTGACATCAATCTGGACGAGGCGCGCGGTGCCATGACGATCGTAGCGCTTTGCGGCTGCTGCGAATTCGTCGCGAATCCACTGGATCGTCCGCCGCACATTACGGATATCGTCGTGCTCACCCTCTACGCGCAGGTAGCGATCCCAGCTCTCGCGCGTGTCCAGGCCCTGCACGACAGCGCGCATGAATGCGATATGGCCAAGGTGCAGCTTTCGCTTGCGCGTCGGCTGCTGCGGCTCGCTGCCCGGCACGTTGTCTGTCGGCGCGATGTTGATGCTGTTGATGTCGGTATTCGCCATTTCCTGCTCAAGGCCGCTGTTGATCTGGGCTGCTCTCGCTGCTCGCATCAGGGCGATGTCGCTTAAGCTTCTGATTT
>JAQGMD010000340.1 GCA_028292565.1 Burkholderia sp.
CAGACCAGATCGATATATCGCAACAGATGTCCCGGCCCGCCCTCGACAAGTTCGTCGGCATTCCAATCGATCAGGGGCTCGGCGGCGCTCCGCGGATCAAGGGAAGCCTGGCCACCTTCGAGTGTGAGCTCTGGCAAACACTGGAAGCCGGCGATCACGTCATCTTCCTGGGCAGGGTTCTGCGCTACCACCACGGCGACGGCGAGCCGCTGCTATTTATGAACGGCGCCTACGGATTGGCACACCGGGCGGCTGCAAATCTCCACCCGATACATCAGAAGGTAGCGAAAGGCTAACAATGATTCTTACTCTTCATGCCAGCGGCAGCGTCGAACTGGCGCAGCCGGATGATTTTCGCCGCTTCCACTGCGAGATCGATATGCCGCAAGCATCGCTTGCTCAAGCCCAGCTGGCGCTTGCTGGCATCGCGCAGGTCGAATCACGCGAAACAGCATGGGTCGATGTGCCCGCACTGCTGCGGCTTGGCCAAGCGCATTCCAGTCAAGCTGATTGGGCGCAATCGGCGAACGCGATGATCGAGATGGCGCGAAAACACGGTTGGGTGCGCGACCAGCCGTTGGCCGTCAAGAGTCACATTGTGTGGCGCCCCTGACTTGATCGGGCATCACGAATTTTGGCAGTTTTACCCATAGGAGGAACACATGAAATTTGGCGTCTTTGATCATCTGGATCGCGGCTCCGCGCCGCTGGCCGACCTGTACGAGAACCGGCTACGGCTGGCCGAGATCTATGATCGCAAAGGCTTTTACGCGTATCACATTGCCGAGCATCATTCGACGCCGTTAGGAGCGGCAGCGTCGCCGAGCGTGTTTTTGGCTGCGGTCGCTCAGCGTACCAAGCGCCTGCGCTTCGGGCCGCTAGTCTATGTCCTGAGCACTGCCCATCCATTGCGCGTTCTCGAGGAAATCTGCATGCTGGACCAGATGAGCCATGGTCGCCTCGACGTGGGCGTCGGAAGGGGGACCTCTCCTTATGAAATGGGCTATTACGGCGTGGATATTGCCGCCTCGATGAAGGTCTATCAGGAAGCGTACGCGGTGGTCATGCAGGGGCTGCAGTCGGACGAGATCAACTTCGAGGGCGAACATTTCAAGTTCCAAAAAGTGCCGGTCGTTTTGCAGTGCATTCAAAAGCCGCACCCGCCGATCTGGTACGGCCTGTCGCATCCCGCTGCCGTACCCTGGGTTGCGCAGAATGGCGTCAACATCGTATGTAACGGACCTGCAGCGCCGGTTCGGGCAATCACCGATCGCTACCGGCAGGAATGGGAGGCGCAACCACACGCCGATGGAGCGACATTGCCGCTGATGGGCCTGGGCCGGCATATCGTCGTTGCCGACAGCTACAAGGAAGCGTTCGAAACCGGTCAACGCGGCTTCAGGGTCTGGTACAACAACCTGCAGCATTTGTGGCGCGTGCACGGAAAACCGCTGACGAGCTATCCGATTCCTGAAGACTTCAAGACCGCGGTCGACGCAGGGATCGTTCTGGTAGGTACACCGGACGACGTGGCCGCAGGCCTGAAGCGTGAAGTCGATATCGCTGGGGTCAACTATGTCTTGACCCGATTCGCGTTTGGCGATCTTTCATATGAAGAATCGCTGCGTTCATTGACGCTGTTCGCGGACAAGGTTATGCCGGACTTTGCAGAGGAACTCAACTACGCCTGAGGCGCCAGCGTATTACATGGCGCAAGGCTGGGGAACGGTTCTGCCGGAAGCGATCCGGCGCAACCGTTCCCTGTTGGCAGACAGGAGTGGCATAAGGTGTACCAATCACCAATAACAAGAGGAGACAGCCATGAAATCAGTACTGTTGAGGATCATCGTCGCGACCGGACTGTTGAATCTCGCATTGCCTGCAACCGCTCAAGAAGCGACCAGCGCCCACCCGTCGCGGCCGGTCACGCTAGTCGTGCCGTTTGCTCCAGGCTCCCCGGCCGATATCCTGGGCCGCGCCATCGGAACGCATATGCAAGCCACGCTCAAACAGCCGTTCGTGATCGACAACCGCGCCGGTGCAAGCACGCTGCTCGCCGCCAAGGTTGTCTCGAACGCGAAGCCGGATGACAGCGGCAAAGCCATTATCGAAATGGACGGCATGGCGCCGAACATGAAAGTGCGCGCAGGGCGAGCCAATGTAAGCACCTTGGTGTGGGTCACCGACGAGACGCCGGCGCAAATGGACCTACGCACCGACCGGGCAGATCGAGTGATTGGCGTACCACCGCCATCGCATGGGTCGATTCTGAGAGTGGTCGACTTTGCGCCTGTTACGCCGGAAGTGGAAGCGCTCGATCAGCAATCAATGCTGGAATCGATGGGCGCAAGTTACCACGCACACGATGGCGCAAAAGCGCGCCATCACTACATGCATCGCACCAAAAGCATGGACCACGCAATCGTGCTTGACGGTGAAATCGACATGTTGCTGGAGGACTCGGAAGTGCACCTGAAAGCCGGTGACATTTTGATCCAGCAAGGAACCAATCACGCCTGGATCAACCGCTCGCAAAAATTCTGCCGGGTTGCGTTCGTGTTATTCGATGCGCACGATCCGCTCGAAAAACTATAAGCAGTCTCGAGCTGCATGAGCAATCATGCCACGCGCCGTGCCTTTGGTCGGTGACCAAGTGGCGTAACCGCCAATAAATAAAAAGAGAAGACA
Organism: Burkholderia sp.; assembly: GCA_028292565.1. The sequence goes on from JAQGMD010000340.1 coordinate 2,689, forward strand.
CGCATGAAATCGATACTGTCGAAGGCTATTGTTGTAGCCGGATTGTTGTATCTGGCATTGCCCGCCAGCGCGCAACAAGCGTCCGGTGATTATCCGTTGCGGCCGGTAAAACTGGTCGTGCCATTTCCCCCCGGCTCCCTCGCCGATAACCTCGGACGCGCCATCGGCGTGCATCTGCAGAACGCGCTCAAACAACCGTTCGTAATCGACAACCGCCCCGGCGCAAGTACTTTGGTAGGTGCGAAAGTGGTCGCCGGCTCGCAGCCCGACGGCTATACCCTGATGGTTCCAACGGTGACCACCTTCAGCCTTGCTCCTCAGCTGATTCCAAATCTAGGAATCGATC
>JAQGMD010000361.1 GCA_028292565.1 Burkholderia sp.
TGCACGCCGGCCGACAGCGCACCGGCACGGATGGCCTCATGCGCAATCGCAACGCCGGCAGCCGGGCATCAATTGCCGGCGAGACCGTGAGTGGCTCGGGTTAGGGGGAAAACATCATGACCGGAAACGAAGGCGCAGTGCCCGGTTTGTCCGATCGCGATGCTGCAAACAGGTTGCGGCAGGACGGCTACAACGAGCTTCCCGCGCGAAGGCACCGGACCGTATTCCACACCGTGTTCGAGGTGATGCAGGAACCGATGTTCCTGTTGCTGGTGGTGGCGGGATTCATCTATCTCGTCCTTGGCGATCCCGGCGACGCGCTGATGCTGTTGGGTTTCGTGTTCGTCACCCTGGCCATCACCATCCTCCAGGAGCGCAAGACGGAACGCGTGCTGGAAGCGCTCAGGGATCTCTCCAGCCCGCGTGCATTGGTATGGCGCAATGGAGAACAGGTACGAATCCCCGGCCGCGAAGTGGTCAAAGAAGACCTGCTCGTGCTGGAGGAAGGAGACCGGGTAGCCGCAGACGGGATCTTTATCGAATGCCACGACCTGCTCGTCGATGAGTCGCTGCTGACGGGGGAATCGGTCGCAGTCGCGAAGGCCGCCGCGGCGCCGGTGCAACAGGCCTGGCCGGCATCGGCGGACGACGTCAACGGCCGTGTGTATTCAGGTTCCATCGTGGTCCAGGGGGGCGGACTCGCCCGGGTCACGGCGACGGGCGGAGCGACCGAGATCGGGAAGATCGGCCGCTCCCTGCAAGCGATCGTGCCGCAGAAAAGTCCGCTGCAGCAGGAAATCCGCATGCTGGTGCGACGCTTTGCCGTGATCGGCGCAGTGGTTTCCCTGCTGGTTCTGGTCCTGTATGGATGGACGCGCGGCGATTGGCTGAACGGCTTGCTGGCCGGCATAACGCTGGCAATGTCGATCCTGCCGGAGGAATTCACGGTCGTGCTCACCGTATTCATGGCGCTGCGCGCATGGCGGATTTCGAGGCACCATGTGCTCACGCGCCATACGCCGGTCATCGAGGCTCTTGGCTCCACAACCGTTCTGTGCGTCGACAAGACCGGAACGCTGACGCAAAATCGCATGTCAGTACAAGCGGTCGTCGTGAACAATCAGACGTTTCCCATCGACGCTGCCAGGCATGATTCCCTTCCGGCAGAAGCGCGTCTTCTTCTTGAATACACCGTGCTGGCCAGCGAAATTACGCCATTCGATCCAATGGAAAAGGCCTTTCATCGCTGCCTGGCCGATTTTTTTCCTGAAGAGCGCGCGGCGCACGGCGACTGGTCGATCGTCCATGAGTATCCATTAACAAAGGAGATCATGGCAATGACGCATGTATGGCAGGTTCCCAATAGCCAAGAATATGTCGTTGCGACGAAAGGCGCGCCGGAATCGGTGGCCCGGCTTTGCCGGTTCGACGAACAGAAAACAGCGGAGGTGCTGCGGCAGGTTAAAAAGCTCGCCGGGCAAGGCATGCGGGTGTTGGCGGTGGCCAAAGCGAGGCACACGGGCCGGGCCTGGCCGTCGACTCCGGACGCGTTCGCGTTCGTGTGGCTCGGCCTGGTTGGTCTGGCCGACCCGATTCGACCTGAAGTGCCGGCGGCGGTCAGGGAATGCCATCGGGCAGGCATTCGGGTCGCCATGATCACCGGGGACTATCCGGCGACTGCGCAGGCTGTCGCAAAAGAAGCGGGCTTGCCATACGAGAGGGTCGTCACCGGAGCGCAATTGGATGCGCTTTCGGACGTTCAACTTCAGGCGACCGTGCGCGATGCGCACGTCTTCGCGAGAATCCTTCCCGAGCAAAAATTGCGACTGGTAAACGCGCTTAAAGCCAATGGCGAGGTGGTCGCCATGACCGGGGATGGCGTCAACGATGCGCCCGCGCTCAAAGCCGCGCATATTGGCATCAGCATGGGCGAACGCGGCACCGACGTCGCGCGCGAAGCCTCGTCGCTGGTGCTGCTGAACGATGACTTTGCCGCCATCGTGCATGCGGTGCGGCTCGGGCGCAGAATCTACGACAATCTGCGCAAGGCGATGACCTACATCGTCGCGGTCCATCTGCCGATCGCCGGCATGACGCTGCTTCCATTGTTGTTTGGCACACCGCTTGCCTTTGCTCCCGTCCATATTGTGTTTCTCGAGATGATCATCAATCCCGCCTGCGCGATCGTCTTTGAAACAGAGGATGCCGAAAGCGACATCATGAAGCGCCCGCCCAGGCGCATTGAAGAGCGATTGTTCGGCACGAAAAACGTGCTGCTCTCCGTTCTTCAGGGAGTGGGATTGCTGGCAACCGTGGCGGCCGTATTTTTTTACGGGATTCGTAGCGGAATTTCGGAGACCCAGGCGCGAGCGCTCGCGTTCACATCCCTGGTGATAGGCAGTTTAGGGCTGATCGTTGCGAACCGATCCGCCTCGCGCAGCGTGTTTGCGCTGGTGCGCATACCCAACCGGGCGCAATGGTGGATATTGGGCGGGACCGGCATTGCGCTCGTCGCCGTAATGTATTCGACGGCACTGCAGCGGGTTTTCCATTTTTCGCCGGTCGGCGCCGGCGCTTTCACCTTGGCTTTTTTTGCGGGCGTCGCTGCGATCGCCTGGTTTGAGTTGGTGAAATGCGCCTTCAGGCGGGGATGACGAATTGATGCCGCATCATCCCTGCATCCGGCCCGGTCCGGCGGAACGGATGGTCCTCGAGGGCGCCCGCGTTTGCCGTGAATGTCGCATGCAGACCATGGGCGCCGCTTCAGTGGGACATCAATACCGGAACAGTCATTGCCGACAATACCGTGCGGGTCGCGCCGCCCAGCACCATCTCGCGGAAGCGCGAATGGCCGTAACAACCCATCACCAGCAAGTCCGATCCGAGTTCCCCGGCAAGCGACAACAGCGCTTGGCCGGCGTCGCCGTCGATCATCCGTTCAACGAGGCCGACCTTGATACCCTGCCGTGCGAGGTAGTCGGCGAGGCCTGCGCCGGGAGATTTGCCCTGCGTCTCGGGCTGCGACACGGGATTGAGCATCGCGACCGTCACGTTCCTCGCCCGTTGCAGTATCGGGATCGCATCATGGACCGCCCGCGTTGCTTCCTCGCTCCCGTTCCACGCAACCAGCACGTTTTCGCCGATGCCGTCATGTCGGCCTGCATAAGGCACGATCAGTACGGGCGCTTTGCAGGTCATCGCGGCCTGGGCAGGGATATCGGCCATCATGCTGGGGCTCATCCGGGTCCGGCTGGCCGAGGACAACCAGGTCGCAATAGCGCGCTTGCAGACCGATGCCGCCCGCGAGCTCGTCGTTGACCAGCTGCTCTTCGAATGACTTCACCCCGACATGGACGAGAACGGTTTTATATGGCATTTCGGCTCTCCTGCAGGGGTTATTGGGTAAGGCCGG
>JAQGMD010000364.1 GCA_028292565.1 Burkholderia sp.
ACACCAGCTTCGCTTCTGCCACCATAGCCGATCGCGGTGCGTGCGTAGTTCCTGCTGATCTTGATTTGGGCGGAGCCTTGCGTGTGCCCTCCCCGGTCAATGCGATCAACGCGCGCTCCCTCACGATGTCATACAGTGCGAGCGCACTGCCGGTCACGGCAGTCATGACAAAAAACGCAAAGATGACAACGCCGGCAAGCTTGTGGATATCAAGCCAGACGCGGACCGGCGCGGCTTGCCATTTGATGGAAAATGCCCTGTTTCCATCGCCCCCTTTTGGGCCACCACAACCAGCCTTCGCGGAAGCGGTCGTCGAAGCCACGGGATATTGATTGCCCCCGGCAGCTTTGTATAATTTTGCAACCACCTGCAAGAGGTTCATCCGTCCAACCCTCATTGGAGAGAATGAAATGTCCGAAGGAATCAACCATCATCGCCGCCGTCTTGTTGGCGCCGGGGCCGCGAGCATCGCCGCCGCCCAACTCGGCGTCGTCGGTTTCGCGGGAGCAGCGGCCCGATTACCCGTTCAAGCCGAGTTGCCTTCTCTCAGCAGTGCGACCGCATGGCTCAATTCGCCGCCGTTGACGGCGGCCGGCCTGCGCGGAAAAGTCGTGCTTGTCAACTTCTGCACCTATACCTGCATCAATTGGCTACGCTCCCTTCCCTATGTCCGCGCATGGGCCGGGAAATACAAGGATCAGGGCCTGGTAGTGATCGGCGCGCATACGCCTGAGTTCGTCTTTGAGAGAGACCTCGACAACGTGCGCCGCGCTGTGAAGGACAGGAGGATTGACTATCCGATCGCGATCGATAATGACTATGCGATATGGGAAGCTTTCCATAACCACTACTGGCCGGCCCTCTATTTCGTTGATGCGCGGGGGCAGGTTCGTCATCATCAATTCGGCGAGGGCGACTATAAACATTCGGAAAGAACTATCCAGCAATTGCTGACCGAGGCTGGAGTCGACGGCGTCAGTCATGACCTGGTTTCGGTCGATGCCCGTGGCGTGAAAGCTCCTGCCGATTTCGGAAACTTGAAGTCACCGGAAAACTATGTCGGCTATGCCCGAACGGAGAATTTTTCCTCTCCCGGTGGCGCTGTATTGGGCAAACGTCGCGTCTATGCCTTCCCCGCGCGCCTGAGCCGCAATCATTGGGCCCTTGCGGGTGACTGGACGATGGAGAAACAGGCCGCTGTTCTGAACGAGTTCGATGGACGGATCGCGTACCGCTTTCACGCCCGCGATCTCCATCTCGTCATGGGACCGGCAACGCGAGGAACGCCCGTGCGATTTCGCGTGCTCATTGATGGACAACCGCCGGGGCCTGCCCGCGGACTTGACGTGGACGAGCAAGGCAAAGGCACGGTGACCGAACCGCGGCTGTATCAGCTGATCCGGCAAACGAAGCCCATCGCTGACCGCCAGTTCGAGATCGCGTTTCTTGATCCTGGTGTGCAGGCTTATGCGTTTACGTTTGGTTGACCGGAGGCAGAAGCTATGTGGGAAAGTGCCGGCGTTGCAATGCCATCAGCCCAGGCATGACCCGCTGGAAAAGTGTCAGAAATCGTCATATAATACTGACATATTGGAGATGCGAATGACGCCAACACTTGCCAAAACAGTAATGGAACATGCCACTAGCTTGCCGGAAGGCACCCCTCTGACCGCCAAGGAATTGCTGCACTTTGGAAACCGGGCAGCCGTGGACCAGGTGCTTTCCCGCCTGGTTCGGCGCGGCCGCCTGCTTCGGGCTGGCCGTGGCATCTACGTCCTTCCAGTGGAAGGACGTTTTGGCACGCGCCCTCCGGCGGCTGTCAAAGTGGTTGAAGGGCTGGCCGCGCAGCGCGGCGAGATCATCGCGATTCACGGTGCCGCAGCGGCCAATAAGCTTGGGCTAACCACCCAAGTGCCGATGCGTGAGGTGTATCTGACCTCGGGCCGTAGCCGGCGCCTGAAGCTCGGCGCACAACGGATCGAATTCCGGCATGTTCCGTTCTGGCAGCTGGTTCTTCCCGGCCGGCCGGCCGGCGACGTCGTTCGGGCGATTGCCTGGCTGGGGCCGGAAAAAGCTGCCGAAGCTCTGGGGACATTGAAAAGAATGTTGGCGCCCACCGATCTTGAAGAAATCGCCGCGACCCGGCCCCGCCTGCCAACCTGGATGGCACAGCAAGTCAGCAACCTGATAGCCCGTGGCTGACTTCTTTCAACTGACCGTCGACGGGCGTCGTGAGGCGCTTGAGGTCGCCGCTGCCGCATCCGGGCGACCGATTCATCTGCTCGAAAAAGACATTTGGGTCGTCTGGGCACTGAACCACCTGTTCGGATCGCCGTTTGCTGACCATTTGGTATTCAAGGGCGGGACATCACTTTCCAAGGCGTATAACGTGATACGCAGGTTCTCCGAAGACGTGGACATCACCTACGACATTCGGGCCATTGCGAGCGACTTGATCGATGGTGCTGATTCCCCCTTACCCGCCACTCGCAGCCAGGAGAAACGCTGGACGAAAGAAATCCGCTCACGGCTGTCGCAATGGGTTTCGGGAAGCGTCCTCCCTCACCTTTCCGCCGCTCTGGCCAAACAGGGCTTGCCGGCGACTGCCAGAGCAGATGGCGAGAAGCTTTTTATCGAATACACGGCACTCGCCACCGGTACCGGGTATGTCAGTCCTGTCGTCATGCTCGAATTCGGCGCCCGATCAACCGGCGAACCAAGCGAAGTACTCAACGTCGTCTGCGATGCCGCGGCCCACTTACCCAGCGTCCAGTTTCCCACTAGCGCATCTAAGGTGATGCGCGCGGAGCGCACCTTTTGGGAAAAGGCGACTGCAATTCACGTGTTTTGCGCTCAAGGCATTTTTCGCGGCGGTGATCGGTTTGCAAGGCATTGGCACGATCTGGCCCGACTGGCGAGCGCCGGCTATGCAAACTCCGCCATTGCCGACCGAGCCTTGCGAGAAGCCGTCGCCGATCACAAGAGCATATTTTTTGCAGAGAAAGATAAGCAGGGCAACCCGATTGATTACCACGCAGCCGTATCTGGTGCGTTGCAGTTGGTTCCAACGGAAGACGCACTGACGGCACTTGCCGACGACTACGCGCGCATGGTGGAAGACGGCTTACTACTAGACGAAGCGGAATCGTTCGATGCATTGCTTACGCAATGCCTGGCCGTGCAAGAGACCGCGAATGCGGGTTTTTCGGAGCCGGTCCGTGAATCCCTGTAACGCTCTTGTCTCAAATCCGAGTTTGCGGCTTGGGGGCGAGGGATTGACTCGCCGGACCACCTCACCCGTCCACCGATCCCGGTTAGCCCAGTAGGAACACTTTGGACACTCCTCTCCTTCCGGGTAGTCGATTCCTTCTTCATGTGGACAGCCAATGATGCGGTCAAGGGCTACAACTGACTTGGCACCGTGCTGTTCGATGAACCGAACGACTGCTTCCACGACTGACGGATCGGTTCTTACATCGATTGTTTCAGAAAACCATTTCTCGAGCGGGTCCGGGTCCGCACCTTGATTCGGGACAATGCCGACAGAGACCTTCGTGGCCCGCTTGTCGTCCGGTCCGTAAAAGGCAATCGTGGCGACAGGAAAACCTCGGAAGCCCTTATCGCGCTTCTTTGCGAATTTGTCGCTGTACCACTTGGCTTTAAACGACATGGCTTCTCCTTTCGATCGTGATATGAGAAGCTAATCTAGCATGGGCTATTGAGATCGAACACGGTACTTCGACCTATCAATCCGTCTCGCTGACACGGTGAAGCGGTTTGAAATAAATCAATCTCGCCCCGCACCCTCGCAAACATAGAGCGACTCACCGACGTATAGACTGAATACTTGGGGCCGTGAGTGGTTCTGTTTGACAAAGGGGTTTGAGTCAGTCATTCCCACTTTTCAGGCAAGGCCATTCGCCTGGACTGCATGCCGACTGGAGAACGGATTTCCGCGAGCATGTGTGGCGCAGCGATGTGCCAACTTTCGCTTTTCCAGACCAGGAGAATGGCGATGTCCTCGACACCGTTATCGCCCGCACGGCGCACTTTTCTTGCCTCTGCAGCCGCAAGCGCCGTCTGCGTTCGGCTGACCGGAGGCAGAAGCTATGTGTGGAAGTGCCGGCGGCTATCAGGCAATCGCAACATATTGGAGAGTCCTCATGCTAACCCCCACCCTACCCCGCTCGCGGCGCAGGCTGCTGGCGTCCACCATCGCGGCAGCCGCGCTCGGCCTCGTGCTGTCGGCCGGCGTCGCGCACGCCGAGCCCAACCTGCCGGGCCTGACGCACGGCGATGTCGTCGCGAACGGCGTGCGTCTGCACTACGTCGTCGCGGGTCAAGGCGAGCCCGTGTTGCTACTGCACGGCTGGCCTGAGAGCCTGGTCGCGTGGAGTCAGGTCATGCCGCAGTTGGTGAAGGCGGGCCGGCGCGTCTGGGCCATCGACTATCGCGGCGCCGGCAAGAGCGACAAGCCTGCCGCCGGCTACGACCTCGACAACGTCGCGCGCGATGTGCACGCGTTCATCGAAGCCAAGCACCTCGCCGATGGTGGCCGCGGCGTCGACGTCGTCGGGCACGACATCGGCACCTGGATCGGCCACGCGCTCGCGGCGAACTATCGCGCCGACGTACGCCGCCTCGTGCTGAGCGAGGCGCTGCTGCCCGCGCTCGCACCGCCGGCCGCGGGCGTCCCGGACGAGGCTGCCAACCTGCGCACCTGGCAATTCTCGTTCAACCGCCTCGAGGACCTGCCTGAGATCCTCGTACAGGGCCGCGAGCGCGCCTATCTCTCATTCCTGTTCGACACCAAGAGCGTGCGGCGCTGGAAGATCGATCCCGCGACACTGGACGAGTACGTGCGCGAGTACTCCGCGCCGGGCACCTTGCGCGCCGGCTTCGCCTATTACCGCACGAACTACGCCGCGGCCGGTCTGGCGCAGGCGCGGGCGCGCTACGCGAAGCGGCTCGAGATGCCGGTGCTCACGATAGGCGGCAGCGGCGGCATCCGCGACTTGCTGCTCAAGACCCTCCAGCCGCTCGCCGCGGACGTTCAGGGCGCCGTGCTCGACGACTGCGGGCACTTCCTGCCGGAAGAGTGTCCGGACGAGTTCGTGCGCGCGGTCACCGGGTTCTGGGCGTCGCGGCGCTGAGGCATATGCGAAAGCCAGCGACAGCGGTTGGAAGACGCATAATCAAAACGAAATAAGAAATGCAGCAGTAAAATTATGGCTAACTTGACGACTCCACGCCGGTTGAGGTGCCGCACAATGTTCAGCCGCGCCGATAGGGCAGCAGGTCAACGCCATGGACGCGTCACCCAAACGCTGTAGCAACGCGTAGACCTATTTTCGTAATGGAATTTGGATTGACATAACGGAATGAAGTGGATATCTTTGCAGCATATCCTACTCGCTAGCATTCCATGTCCCAGCCTCTTTCGAACGTTCGTGTGCTCGACCTGTCGCGAATTCTTGCCGGCCCGTGGGCAACACAAAACCTGGCCGACCTGGGCGCAGAAGTCATCAAGGTGGAAAAGCCAGAGTGCGGCGATGACACCAGGCAGATGGGCCCGCCTTTCATGCACGACCGCTCAACCAACGAGCCGGGCGATGCCGCGTACTTCATGTGCTGCAACCGGGGCAAGCAGTCGGTCACCGTCGATTTCACCCAGCCACGCGGCCAGGCGCTGATCCGGGATCTCGTTAAAACCGCAGATGTACTGGTGGAAAACTACAAGGTCGGTGCACTTAAGAAATACGGGCTCGATTATGAATCGCTGCGCGAAATCAACCCCGGCTTGATTTACTGCTCGGTCACCGGCTTCGGGCAAACCGGCCCCTACAAGGACAGGGCGGGCTACGACTACCTGATCCAGGGCATGGGCGGGTTGATGAGCGTAACCGGCGAGCGCGATGACCTGCCCGGCGGCGGTCCCCAGCGTGTCGGGGTCGCCGTTGCCGATCTGTTGTCCGGCATGTATGCGACCGTCGCCATTCTGGCCGCCCTCCGGCATCGCGACCAGGGCGGGCCTGGTCAACATATCGATATCAGTCTTCTGGACTGCCAGGTCGGCACACTTGTGAACCAGGGACTGAACTATCTGACGACCGGTGTGGAACCCAAACGCATGGGTACCGGCCATCCCAACATCGCCCCGTATCAGGTCTACCCGGCACAGGACGGCCATATCATCCTGGCCGTCGGGAACGACGCCCAGTTCAGGCGGTTCTGCGAAGCGGTGGGCCAACCGGAGTTTGCGGCGGATGCCAGGTTCAGTACGATCCGCGCACGCGTCGAGAATCGCATCGAACTCAATAGTCGCCTCGAAGCCATTACCTGTACGCGAACGGTAGTCAACTGGATTGACATGCTGGAAGCCGTTCAGGTGCCATGCGGCCCGATAAATACTATAGACCGTGTGTTCAAGGACCCGCATGTTGTGGCACGCGGAATGCGCATCGAACTCGATCACGTTTCCTATGGGAGCGTGCCATCAATCCGAAACCCGATACGTTTCTCGGAGACGCCGCTCGAGTTCACCATGGCACCGCCCGCCCTCGGCCAGCACACCAACCAGGTTCTTCGCACACTTGGGTTGAGCGAGGACGCTATCGCCGGCCTGCATAACGAAAAAATCATATAAGCGGGCGTACAGGCCGCTTGGGAACATTCTTGCAAGAAAAAACAGAGGAGACAAAATGACCAATTCCAAACCCGCCATGAAGGACGCCCACGGCATCGACATCGTTGGCATCGGATTTCACTGGGACGATGTGGAAGTCGGCTATAAATTCCGCACCCTCGGACGCACGATCACCGAAGCCGACATCACCCTGTTCGTCGGCGTGACAGGCATGGTGGAGGAAATGTTCACCAACGTGGAGTACATCTCGGAAGTATCGGTGATCGGCGCCCGGCCGGCGCCCGGCTCGCTGGTGTTCTGCCTCGCCGAAGGCCTGCTGATGCAAAGCACCATGCAACGCACCGGCATGGCGTTCCTCGAAGCGGACCTGAAAATTCTGAAGCCGACTACGGCCGGCGACACGATCCATGTCGTATGCGAGGTGGTGGAAGCACGTGCCACCAGCAAGGGTGACCGTGGCCTGCTGCGTACGTCCAACAAGGTAGTCAATCAGCGCGGTGAGGTGGTCGCCACCTATAACCCGCTGCGCATGGTCAAGAGCCGCCCGCCGGCCTGAAACAAACTGTTTTTTACATCAACCATACCTGACGCCAAGAGCGGGCCATAACAAATCACGGAGACTCAAATGAAATTGCTTAAACTCGCTGCGCTGGGCATCGCCCTTTCCGCTGCGACGCACACCGCATACGCACAAACTTACCCAACCAAGCCAGTTCGCCTGGTGGTGCCATTCGCAGCAGGAAGCCCGACGGATGCGCTGGCCCGGGTTCTTTCGCGCGCTCTCGGCATCAGGCTGAAGCAGTCGATCGTCGTCGACAACAAGCCCGGTGCGACCGGCATCATAGGCACCGACCATGTCGCCAAGTCCGACCCGGACGGTTATACCCTGCTGTTTGCGACCAATACCACGCAGGCGGCGAACGCCGCGTTGTTCAAGAAGCTGCCCTACGATCCGCTCAAGGATTTTTCCGCGATTTCCGTGGTGGGCGGCGTACCGCACGCGTTGGTGGTGCACCCCTCCGTACCGGTCAACTCGGTCGCCGAACTGGTGCAATACGCCAAAGCCAATCCTAAGGCGCTGTCCTACCCCTACGCCAATAGCACAACCCGCCTCACCGCAGCCACATTCGGCGTAATGACTAAATCCAATTTGCTGGAAGTGCCATACAAGGCATATCCGCAAGCCGTAGCCGACTTGATGGCCGGACAGACCAAGATGATGTTCATCGACTTCACTACCGGGCTGTCGCATATCAAGGCAGGCAAGCTCAAGGCGCTCGCGATTACTCCCGAACGCTCCAGCAAGCTGCCGGGAGTTCCCGCGATGAATGAAGTGTTGCCGGGATTTTCGATCGCCAACTGGAACGGCATCTTCGCACCGAAGGGTACCCCGGACGACATCGTCAGATTACTCAACCGTGAAATCACTGCCGTTCTGGAGATGCCGGAAGTGCAAAAACAGGTCGATAGCATCGGCTATGAATTGCTCAAGCCGATGACCCCGGCAGACTTTTCGAAATATGTCGTCAGTGAACACAGCCACTTTGCCGAGCTCGTCAAGAACGCAGGGATTCAACCGGAGTAAACGCATCATGAATCAAACCGAAGCCGTTCTCTTTGAGATCAACGATGGTATCGCGACCATCACCATCAATCGACCGCATCAACGCAATGCGCTGTCTATCGATGTGTGCGACCGATTGCTCGACTTGTGGGAACAGGTAGATGCCGATACGGCGGTGCGCGTCGCGGTGCTGACGTCGGCCGATTGCGGGACGTTCTGCGCCGGCATGGACCTGAAAGAGGCGGCGCGCGTGCGGGCGGATTCCGGAAAGGACATGCTGGAGATGCTGCGCGACCCGTTTCACCAACGCATGCGCAAAGTGGAAAAACCGATCATCGCTGCGATGACCGGCCACTTCACCGCCGGCGGCATGGTATTGGCGGCCAACAGCGATATCCGCATCGGCATGGGCGGAACGCTGGGCGGCATTTCCGAATCCAAAGTAGGACGCGGATCACCGTGGGCGGTGCCGATGCTATGGATGCTGCCGCAGCCATTCCTTCTTGAACTGGTGTTGTCCGGCGAGCTACATCCCATCGAACGTTTCCATCAGTTCGGCTTTGTCAATTACATCGAGCCGAATGCCGATGCGGTGCGTGCCAGGGCCAGAGGTCTCGCCGAAACTATTCGCGACAATGCGCCCCTGACCGTCTGGGCCGCCAAGAAAAGCATCGGCGCAGCGATGGATCTTGGCTGCGAACAAGGGTTTGAGGCGGCCAAGCGCTTTCACGAGCGCGTCTACGCCAGCCAGGACGCGATCGAGGGGCCGCGCGCGTTCGCCGAGAAGCGCGCTCCGCGGTGGATCGGAGCATAGCCGGTCATGAGCGCGCCTGCTACTTCTCGCTTCGTGCAGGTCGAGCGGCATGGCGATATCGTCACCTTGTCGCTCAGCCATCCCGCTGAGCTGAACAAGCTGGCGAATGATGAGCAATTTCTGGAACTGGCCGAGCATATCCGGCGCTTCAATGCGGATCGCTCGGCACGGGCGCTCATCATTACCGGTCAGGGCAAAGCGTTCTGTGCTGGCGGCGACATCCACCAGATGGCGCGCAAAGAAGGTTTTTCCGCAGGTACGCCGCAGGATGTCCGACTGAAGTACAAGCAGGCGGTGCATCAGGTGCCACTGGCGCTTTACGAAGCGGACATTCCGACGATCGCAGCCGTCAATGGTGCGGCGTACGGCGCCGGCTGCGACCTCGCCTGCATGTGCGATATGCGCATTGCCTCGACCAATGCGACGTTTTGCGTCAGCTTCGCGCAACTCGGGATCGTGTCAGGGGATGGCGGCTCGTGGATGCTGCCGCGACTGGTCGGGCGCTCGAAAGCCATGGAACTGACATTCACGGCCGAACCGGTCGGTGCGGAAGAGGCGCTCAAATGCGGGTTGGTATCGCGCGTCGTCGAGCCGGATCGACTGTTATGCGAGGCTCTTGCGCTCGCGGAGAAGATCAGCCGACATCCGTCCGAAGCAGTTCGCATGGCCAAACGCCTGATTCGGGATGCCGGGCATGTCAGCTTCGCCGGTCACCTCGACATGGCGGCCGCTTTCCAGGCCATTGCGCATGCGTCGCCCGAGCATCAGGCCGCCGTCGATGCCACGGTCGAGCGGTTGAAGAACCGGCGCCGTGTCGACGGGTAAGAACACTGATTTACAGTGGCAGGCGCTCAAGCTCGCGCGAGATTTGCGCTGACACTTGCAGCAGTTGCGGACCGACTTCTTCCCGTAGCTTACGCTCGGCATCGCTGGCACCGACAGCCATCGCGGCCAGCACATAGTCGGGCGACCCCTTGTCATACAGCGGGGCCGCAATGGAATTGGAGTGGCGGGTAACCGGCGAAGCGAGGTAACAGAAACCGGTTTCTTCCAGTTCCTGAAAAGCGGCATATACGCCAGGCATAAAGCGATGTGCACCCTCCTGTCCGGCCTGTTTCAGGCCGTCGATCAGCTCTGCCTGGAGTGCCGGCTTTTGCGCCCACAGATACGCGCGCCCCGATGCAGAACTGGCGATCGGAACCAGGGCGCCGGCGCCGAGTCCGAGCGTATCCTGTCCCCCGGGAACACAGTATTCGAGCACTAGCATTTGCGAGCGATCGCGCGTCATCAGGCTCACGTGCACGCCGAACTGCTCCGCGAACTGCGTCATCAGCGGGGTCGCGGTCTGCACGACCGGCAAACCGCGTTGGACCGCGCGACCGAGGGCCAGGCAGGCAGCGTGCGGCTCGTATGACCCGCCCGCGTCTTCCCGCAGGAAACCGAAAGCGACCAGCGTCGACAGCAGCTTGGCCGCCGTGGCGCGCGACAAATCCAGCCGGCTGGCGATTTCAGCCTGCGACAGCAGCGGATGGCGGCCGTCGAACAGGCGCAGGATTTCAAGGCCGCGCTGCAACGAGTCGACCTGTTCAGGTGCCTGCACGTCGGCAAGCATCAGTGGAGGGGTTGGTTCAACCTTCCGGCGCCGCATGGATACACCTATATCTGGTCAGGAAGCCTGTGCCGAAGCGTTGAGGTCGCGTTCGAGGCTATGTTTCAACTGGAGCAACTGTGGGGCTACTTCCGCCTCGAGTCGCTCGACTGGGAACAAGTATTCCGGAACCGCGCAGCCTATCGCATAGGCGTGCGGCTGCCCGGGCATGTCAATTGTCACGGCGATGCCGTTGGTGCCGTTCTCGAGCGTGCCGGAAGCGGTGCAGTACTGATGGTCGCGCATTTGCCGGATCGCCGCCTCGAGTTCCTGTTTGAGCACAGACCAGTGATCGGGCTCGGCCTCGGCCAGGGCCGCCATGAATTTGCTGCGTTCAGACTCATTCATCGCACTGATGAATGCGCGACCCAGCGCCGACTGGCTCAGCTTCAGGCGCGACCCCGGGCGCACGCGCAGCGTAAATAACATGTTCCGGCTGTGGCAGACCTCGTGGCACACCATGCTAAGACCGTCCGGCGACGCCAGCACAATCGAGGCGTTGTGTTCGTCGGCCAGCTTTTGCATCAGCGGCCTGGCCACGATTTTAAGGTCGCGCGTGGAAACCGCGAGATAACCAAGCGCCAGTACCGGGGCGCCCAGCTTGTATTGCGCTTTCTCGGCCGAGTAGGTCAGATAGCCCGAGGCGGTCAGGTTCGCTGTGATACGCGAGACGGTCGGCTTCGGGATGCCGGTCAACAGGGCTAAATTCGCATTGGAGAGCCAGGAATTGTCGGGCTCGAAGGCCTGCAGGATCGCCAGGCCACGCGCCAGCACGCGCACATTGCCGGCGCTGTCTGCCATGGAAACCGTTTTGGGCTCGTTCGTGTCCACCTGCTGCCTGCCAAATAGAATGAAATAGGCGGCTATTTTAACAGGGAGCCGGAGGGCCACTGTCTATTTTCCTGCGCTTGCGCGCGTTCTGGCTGAGAGATCAAAACAAAATAGGGATTCAACGCCGCAGGCTTTCCGCATGTAAAAAGCGGGAATCCGGTCCCGGCGTTGCTTTACCCTGTGGACTATGGCGGCCCGACTTCCACCAGCAAATCCCCGGCTTTGACGTTGTCGCCTACCGCAAATGCGATCGCTGTAACCACCCCGGCGATATCCGCCACGACACGGTTTTCCATCTTCATCGCCTCGACTATCGCCAGCACCATTCCTGGTTCGACCAGGTCTCCCACGGCCACTGGCAGCAGCGCCACCACGCCGGGCAGTGGTGCCACAGCGGCGCCGGCACGCACCGCCTCGCCGGCGGTTCGCGCACGCAAGGCTTGCAGGGCGAAATGGACGCCGCCCACTTGCAGCGCGAGCCAGCCGCGGGACTCCGTTGCAGCCCACGCCAGGCCATTCACCGTTCCTGTGCATACGTCGTCACGCCGCGCGGCAATGCTGACGTCAAAGACCTGGTCGCTGACCGTAATGCGCAGGCCGGCGTCGCGTTGCGGGCGCAACGAGGCGCCGATCACAGTGTCTCCGGCCCAGAAGCGCAAATGGCCCAGCGGCGCAGAGGAACTCAGGTGCGTTCGATCGAGCATGCCGGTGCTGCAACTAGCCGCCCATGGCCAGGTTGACACGGCCGACGGCTTCATCGCCGCGGCTGCCGCGCATGCCACTGCGGCTTCGATGCCTTGCTGCACGGCCAGCGTCGCCAATGCGTCGTCCAGGTAGCGCGTGTGCACCATACCCGCGCGCACCTGTGGATCATCCAGCACCCGGGAAAGGAAACCGAGATTGGTGGTCAACCCCAGCAGGAAGGTGCGCGCAAGAGCCCCCTTCATGCGGTCAAGTGCCTCGGCCCGGTTAGCGGCGTGTGCCACCAGCTTCGCCACCATCGGATCATAGTATGGGGGAACCTCGCCACCACTAGCGATGCCGGCTTCGACCCGCACATCATTCGGCCAGACCGCCTGCGCCACGATGCCTGGCGCGGGGCGGAATCCGTTGGACGGATCTTCCGCATAAATTCGGCACTCGATAGCGCAACCGGTGGCGGTAATCTGGTGCTGTGCCAGCGGCAGCGCTTCACCTGCGGCGACCCGCAGTTGCCACTCGACCAGGTCAAGGCCGGTGATCTCTTCAGTCACCGGGTGCTCGACCTGAAGCCGGGTGTTCACTTCAAGAAAGTAAAAACTGTGATCTTCCCCGACGATGAATTCGAAAGTACCGGCATTGCGATAGCCGATGCTCTGTGCTCCCCGCACAGCCGACTGCAGCAACCGCTGCCGCACGTCCTCCGGCAAATTGATGGCGGGGGCTTCCTCGACTACCTTTTGGTGGCGGCGCTGCAGCGAGCACTCGCGCTCGAACAGGTGCACCACGTTGCCGTGGCAGTCGCCGAATACCTGCACTTCGATGTGCCGCGGCCGCTCCACGAGGCGCTCGACGAGCAGTCGTCCGTCGCCGAAGCTGTTACGCGCGACCCGGATTGCCGCCTGCGCGGTCTCGCGCAATCTTTCGAGCGTGGTTACCACCTGCATGCCCTTGCCGCCGCCACCGGCGCTGGGCTTGAGCAGCACGGGCAATCCCACTATGCGGATCATCTCTTCGACGCGTGCCGGATCGTCGCTGGCTTCGATAAGGCCCGGCACCGTCGGCACGCCCGCGTCGCTCATTAGCTGTTTCGCCCGCGACTTGTCGCCCAGTGCAGCAATGGTGTCAGCATGCGGCCCGATGAAAACCAGGCCGGCGGCTTCAACCGCTACCGCAAAATCGGCGTTTTCGGACAGGAAGCCGTAGCCGGGGTGGATCGCGTCGCAGTCGTGCTGCAGCGCCGCCTCGATAATGGCTGCGCCATTCAGATAGCTATCCGCAGCCGGTCCTGCGCCCAGGCACACCGTTTCGACAGCTCCTTGCAGGTGCAGGGCACCGGCATCGGCGGTGGAGTACACGGCGACGAAGTCGACTCCGAGTTTGCTGCAGGTGCGGGCAACCCGGCGCGCGATTTCCCCGCGGTTCGCAATTAATACACGCTTGAACATGTCACATCCTGAATACGCCGAAGCGGGTTTGTTCGGCCGGGCCGTCGTACGCCAGCGCCAGGCCCAGCACCAGCCATTGGCGCGTGTCAATCGGATCGACCACGGCGTCGATCCACAAGCGCGAAGCAGCGTAGGCCGGCGTGCTATGGGCGGCGTAATGGTCGCGAATCGGTTGTTTATACGCCTCGGCCTCTTGTGCGGGAAATTGCTTCCCCTGTCGCGCAAGCTGCTCCTGACGTACCAGCGCAAGGACGGTGGCGGCTTGCTCGCCTCCCATCACGGACGTGCGCGCATTCGGCCACATGGCCATCAGTCGCGGGCCGAATGCCCGGCCGCACATCGCGTAATTGCCGGCGCCATAGCTACCGCCAATGACGACGCTGAATTTCGGCACGCGCGAGGTGGATACCGCATTGACCATCTTGGCGCCATCCTTGGCGATGCCGCCGTGTTCGTAATCGACGCCGACCATGAAGCCGCTGATGTTGTGCAGGAATACCAGCGGGATCTCGCTCTGCGTACACAGCTCAATGAAGTTTGCCGCTTTCTGCGCGCTTTCGCTGAACAGCACGCCGTCATTGATGAGTACCCCTACGGGATACCCGCCGATCGCGCCGGTGCCGCAAATCAGCGTGGGGCCATAGCGCTCGCGGTATTCGTTGATTTCGCTGCCATCCATCAGGCGCGCCAGAATCTCACGCGCAGGAATCGGCTGCTTCGGGTTTTCCGGTATCAGCCCGGGCAACTCGGCGGCATCATAAAGCGGCGGCACCGCCTTCAGCGGGGGCGGTGAGATGGCTTTCGGGCCCGGGCGCGCGACGATGTCGCGCACGATACTCAGCGCGTGATGGTCGTTTTCCGCGTAGTGGTCTGCCACCCCGGACAGCCGGGTATGTACATCGGCGCCGCCCAGCGTTTCGGCATCGACCACATCACCGGTGGCGGCCTGCACCAATTGGGGACCGCCGAGAAAGATCGTGCCGTTCTCCCTGACGATGACCGTTTCGTCGCACATGGCCGGGATGTAGGCGCCGCCGGCGGTGCAGGAACCCATGACGGCCGCAATCTGCTTGAGACCGAGCGACGACATCTCCGCGATGTTGCGAAAAATCCGCCCGAAATGATGCTCGTCCGGAAAAATTTCTTCCTGCAGCGGCAAGAAGGCGCCGCCCGAATCTACCAGGTAAATGCACGGCAAGCCGTTCTCGCGCGCGACCGCTTGCGCGCGGATCTGCTTCTTGATGGTGATTGGATAGTAGGTGCCGCCTTTGACCGTGGCGTCGTTCGCCATCACCATGCACGCCCGCCCGGCAACAATGCCGATCCCCGTGATGATTCCCGCGGACGGGACGCTGCTCTCATACATCTCGAGGCCGGCCAGTTGGCCGACCTCGAGGAATGGGGTTCCGGGGTCAAGCAGACTGTTGACGCGTTCGCGCGCCACCAGTTTACTGCGCGCAGCGTGGAGCTCAGTGGCGCGCTGGCCCCCGCCAGCGATAACCGCGGCCTGGGTGGTCGCCAGCTGCGCACGCAAAGTTTCATAGGCGGCACGATTGCGCGCAAACGATGGATCGGACGGGCGCACCGCCGAATGCAGGATGGTCATCGCTATTCAGCCACGGGCAGGCGCAGCAACGCATAGCCGAGTGACTTGCCGGTCTGGTCGAGCCTCAGTGTTCGCGTCGCACCGCCGCCGAGCGCGCCCTGCATGACGACGACCACTGCCTCGATGTTATCCATCGGGTAGCAATTTACCGTGCCCTGCACCCAGTCACCGTACAGGGCCTTCACACTGTCCGGCGTCACGCTGGCCAGCAGAAGCGGGTAATCCTCCGGCGTCTTTGCCACCAGACCCGCGGTGCAGACATCGCCCTTGTCGCCGGAGCGAACGTATGCAATTTCTTGAAGTTGACGTGTCATTTCGGGTTCCTTATGCGACCAGAATTTCTGTACGTTGCTGCACGAATTCGCGCGGTATTAGCGTCGGCCATAGCGACACCACCGGCCGCGGCTTCATCGGCGTGCCGAACGAGGTGCCGCCCGGTCCCATGATCCAAAGGTGCGCGCCCGCGCGCCTGACCTTGTCGGCCTCCTCGATGGTCCGGGTACGTACCGCGCAACGCAGGCCAACTTCGTTGAGTTCGTTCGCCGCCTTCGTATCCGGCATGGGAGCGCCGGGGCCGTGCAGCGTGTTGAGGCCGACAAAGTCGAAATGCACCTGATCAGCGGCCAGCCCCATCCGCTCGAACCGTTCGAGCATGGTTTCCTTCGCCTTGCACGCACGATCAAAGGCGTTCGGCCAAGGAAAAAAAGCCATGCTTTCACCGATCCAGCCATCCTGGTAGCCGACAACCAGCTTGAGCAGGTCCGGGGCCGGTTTGCCTTTGACGCCGCTCACGCGTACGCGGTCGGCGCCTGCCTGCTGCAGCCGCAGTGAAGTGAAGTCTGCGACGGCGTCCGGCATCAGGTAGTTCGACGGGTCGCCAATTTCGTAGACCAGATGTTCCTTGACGGTGAACAGGTCTATGCGGCCGCCGCTGCCTTCGACCTTGGTAATGTCCGCACTGCCATCGCGATGGAATTCCACGATCGGAAAGCCGACCTGGCCCATGCGCGGCATCTGCGCGAAACGCGACGACATGCCGCCGGTGCAGGCCGCCGCACATTCGACGATATGTCCTACTGTTACCGCGGCTGCCAGCCGGTCGATGTGCGCGGCGTCACGCCGCCAGCCGAATTCATGCACGAGCGGCCCCACATAGACCGCGTTATCCGAAACCCGGCCGGCGATGACGACATCGGCGCCCCCTTGCAGCCCTTCGACAATGCCGGTGCTGTCGGTATAGACATTCGCCGATACCACCCGGCTACGGATCGCGGCGAAATCGGCGTCGCCGGTATCCATATTGACCAGCGGTACACCCTGCGACTGCATCAGGTCGAGCTTGTCGAGCAGGTCGTCGCCTTCGACCAGGGCTATTTTTGCGCCCGTCAGTCCCGCGGCGCGCGCACCTTCGACGATACGCTGCGCCGCCGCGCGCGGATTAACGCCACCGCCATTTGAAATCAGGCGCGTGCCGCGCTCGCGTGCGAGCGGCATCATGGTGTTCATGTACTGCACCGCATCCGGAATGTAGCCCGCCGACGGATTCTTGAGTTTCTGTCGCTGCAGCAGGGCCATCGTCAACTCCGCCAGAAAATCGAAACACAGATAGTCGAGCTGACCCTTGTCGAGCAACTCCACCGCCGGATCCATGGCGTCACCCCAAAAGCCAGAACCTGCACCTAACCGAACTATGTCTTTCATCCCGCTCTCCTCGACTCCAAATTATTCACCGCAATGGTCGGACCCACGGCGCATTGCCCGAACCTGAGCAACGCCGGGACAATTCGCCGCGGCACTTCTAATTCCGTTTTAATGGTTGTTATTTCATTTTAGAACGATGAATGCTTTGGTGTCAACAGCTGCGGTCTCGCCATTCAATGCCCTGCAATAATTTGGATAAAATCATGATAATTTGAAGCAAAAGGGGATCGAACCGCCTATACGATTCCGATATGTGTACTAAAATTTTGTTTCGGTATTAAAGTAGAAAACGGCACCTTGGCAAACGCGGGCCGTTGGCGCCGGGGCGAGGGACGCGCCCGCTCGGCTACGAGATCAGACCTTCATGCCTGGCAGGTTCAACGAAGCAGTATTGTCGCCGTCGACCGGTAGCGCCTGACCAGTAACATAGCTGGCATCATCGCTCGCGAGGAAGGCAATCACCGCGGCGACCCAGACTCTCAATTGATCGGGCAATGCGGCGGCCGCAGCTGCGAGGGCTTCTTCATTGCGGTCGATCAGGGCGACGGATGCCCCTTCGTTATAGAGACGTTGCGCTGTTGCCCGCCCTATTCCGCTGGCGGCCACTCCGAGTTTAGCGTTGCGCGTTTTCGCGTTCCTGTAATTCCCGCCATTGCACTTTGCCTGAACCTGACTTCGGAAGAGCGTCGACGAATTGCACGATGCGCGGGCTCTTGTAGACGGCCATGTTCTGGTGTGCCCAGTCGATGATGTCCTGCTCGGTGACCTTGCCACGGAAATCGTCCTTCAATACCACCACGGCCTTGACGGTCTCGCCGCGTTTCGGATCCGAGGCGGCTATGATGCATGCCTCCCTGATGGCGGGATGCCGGTACATCATGGCTTCCACCTCGGCCGGCCATACCTTGAAGCCGGAGGCGTTGATCATTCGCTTCAGTCGGTCGACCATGAAGAAATAACCGTCTTCGTCCACTTGGGCCAGGTCGCCGGTGCGCAGGAAGCGTTTGCCGTCGCGTTCAATGAAGCTCTCGGCGCTCGCTTGCGGATTGTTCCAGTAACCCTGCATCACTTGCGGCCCGCTGACGATCACTTCACCCGCGTCACCGGGCGGTAGTTCGAGCAGGGTTTCGGGATCGATTACGCGGGCATCCATATCATAGATGGGTATGCCGAGACACTGCTTCTTCGGCCGCTGCGGTGGATTGATGTGGGTTGCGGCCATCGTCTCCGACATGCCGTAACCCTCTACGTATGGAATGCCGATCAGGTCATTGAGTTTTTGCGCGACCGCTTCCGGCATGGCTGCGCCGCCGCCCCTGAGATGCGTCAGGCTGGAAAAATTGTATTGGGCAATGTTCGGATTCGCCAGAAAATCCACCACCATCGTCGCGATCAACTGGGCGCCGCTCACTCCGTATTGATGTATGCACTGTGCGGCCGCTTCGCGGTCCCAACGGGGCAACTGGACTATGGTGGTGCCTGCATAAAGAGGGCCGTTCATGCCGCCTTGCATGCCGGTGACGTGGAAGTATGGAAGGACTGATAGAAGCACCGAGTCTGGTCGTGTGTTGAACCACTGTACGCCTGCGACGGCGCCGTACATGACACTACGGTGGGTGTGCATGCATCCCTTGGGATGGCCGGTCGTGCCGGAGGTATAGGGCATCGCGCACAGGTCGTCGGCGCCGGCGGTCAGTGGGCCGGGGCGCAGATTGCGTTCCAGCATCTCGGTCCACAATGTGGCGTCGGCGATTGGCTGGCGTGGGGCGGTGACGAATTCGGGGACCTTCA
>JAQGMD010000377.1 GCA_028292565.1 Burkholderia sp.
CCATGTCCGCGCCGCCGACCTGGTCGCTGAAAACGCCTATACGCTGGTGACCTCGCATGGCGAATACCCGATGCTGCTTGACTGGGTGGGCAAGCTGCCATCTACATTTATTGAGCAACGGCCCAACATCAGGCTGGCCTATGCCTGGGCGCTGATGTGGATGCGCCGCTTCCCCGAGGCGCAGGCGCAACTGGAAAGCGTCGAGCGCGCAATCGCGTCGGGCATCACCGGCGATACCGCTCCCAGTGACGACCTGGCGAGACGAGCCGGGATGATGCGGTGCGTTTTCTACGGGCTGACCAACAGTGTCGAACGCGCGACCGCATCATGCATGGAATGGCTGTCCACGTGGGGACAAAGCGATGCGCGCGAGGTCGGCACCGTGCAATCGATCGTTGGCTATGCTGCGTATCTGTCTCACGATTACAAACTGGCGAAACGGTCGCTCGCGGCGGCCGGAAGGGGCTTTGACCGGATCGGGTCCGAACATGGGTTCAGCTGGGTCGAAACGCTGACGGCACTGACCGCGTTCGAGGAAGGCGAGGCATGGGAAGCAAGCGCTATCCTGACGAAAGCGCTCAAAGCCACAACGGAAGCGGTCGGCCGCGATTCCTTCGGCGGCCGCATGCTGGCAACGATACTGGCGCAGGTCTGCTACGAACTGAACAGGCTGGACGAGGCGGAGCAACTTCTGGACAGTGTGGCCTTGCCGACCAGCCAGGGACCGGCGGAAATGCTGGTAGCCGCATATCGCACCAGGGCGCGTCTGCTCTGGATGCACGGTGAACCTGAGCAGGCAGACGCGTGCCTTGCCGACGGCATTGCGATCGCCGACCGCGCCAACCTTCGCAATCCTGCGATTGAGCTGCAATCTGAGCGTGTGCATCTGCATTTGCGGAGCGGCCAAACGGAACATGCTGTCCGTGCGGCTGCCGCGCTCGCACCGGACGATGCGGAACATGCTCTTCCAACCGCCCCTGCACCAGTGAAAGCGGCTGATCTCGGCTTGCGGATACTCGAGGTGCGGCTGAAGATTGCAGTCGGCCAGCTCGACCAGGCACATCAGCTGGCAACCCGGCTGCTCACCGAATCGCGCCGCCAGGGCCGCAATCTCCGAACCATACAACTGCTGTGCCTCAAAGCCACGTTGCAGCTGGCACGCGGAAACCGCGACGAGGCTCTGCGGTCGCTCTATGAAGCGCTGGAGACGGGTGCTACGCGTGGCGCATGCCGGGTGTTTGCGGATGAAGACCATCGGGTCGCCGAGCTGCTGCGCGAAATTTCCCAGCGTCGCATCTCGTTCAGGGGTAGCGCGACCGGCGAAGCCGCTTCCGGCTACATGCGCGACCTTGTCAACGCGCTCGACAGCAAGTCCCAACAAGAACATCGCAGTCCGGGCGCGGCGGCTTCCGCACAACTGGAAATCGCCGGTCTATCGGATCGCGAATTGCAAATCCTGAAGCTTGTTATCCAGGGGCTGGGCAATCGTGAACTTGCGGCACAGTTGTTCCTGTCCGAGGCGACTGTCAAATGGCACTTGCGGAATATCTATGCGAAGCTCAACGTCAGCAATCGCTCGAGTGCGATCGCGCGTGCGCATGAATTGTCGATCTTGTAGCAGGACGATTCGAAATGCCAACCATCCGGCGCATCACGATGCGCCCCACTACCTCTTCGCGATCAACTCCTGTATCCGTCCATACTCATACCGGTAAGCGAGTTGCGCAAGCGTGGTTGCCAGACCGTCGTCATACCTGCGCAAGGTCTCGATAGCCTCTTCGACGCCATCGACGTCCAGCTCCTCGAGGGCATGGTCCAATTGCTCGATCACCTCCGTCGGCAACGCACCAACCATGGCCGCATTCGCCGGCGGAACGGTGGCCGCGGCCTCAGCGCCTTCATAGACGAACTCGACGCCCAAATACAGATGCATCATTTCCAGCAGATCCCGCTCCCGGAACGGCTTGCGCAGGACGTCGTCGCAACCGTCGGCCAGGATGGCTTCGCGCTCCAGTTCGACGCCACCCGCAGTGATCGCGATGATGACGGTGTCGTTGCCTTTCAGGGTGGAGCGGATGTGCCGTGTCGCCTCGCGTCCATCCATGACCGGCATGCGCATGTCCATCCAGATCAGTTGCGGCTGCCACTCCTGCCATACCGCAATCGCCTCGGCGCCGTTGGATGCTTCGCGCACT
Organism: Burkholderia sp.; assembly: GCA_028292565.1. The sequence goes on from JAQGMD010000377.1 coordinate 2,196, forward strand.
TCGAAGCCGAGCGGCGTCAGCACACGGGTCAGCAGCTGGCGGTTTTCCGCGATGTCGTCGGCGACCAGGATCCGGTAGGCCGGCTGACCGGGTGCGAGCGCGATGATGCGCGAACCGCGGGTGATGCGCGGCGCCATCGCTGCCGCCTCGCCGACGCGCACCGCAATCTCGAATGAAACGGTAGTGCCTTCACCGAGCCAGCTTGAGAACCTCAATTCGCCACCCATCAGCTGCACGAAGCTCCAACTGATGGCCAATCCCAAACCCGTTCCGATCCTGGCCACCCGTCCGGCCTGTCCCTGCACGAATGCACAGCCGAGTTTGCGTAGCTCGTCGTCCGCAATGCCGGGACCGGTATCGATAACAGCAAAGCCGAGTGCGCAGGTCTGTCCATGCTCGCTCGTCGATGCGCTGACATTCAGCGCAACACACCCTTCGCTGCTGAACTTGACCGCATTGTCCAGCAGGTTGATCAGCACCTGGCGCAATTTGATCGCATCGGCGCGTATATACCGGGGCACATCGGCAGCGCTGTCGATCTCCAGCCGCAAGCCTTTCTTCCGCGCGGCGGAACCGAATGCCTGCTCCAGTTCATCGAGCAGCGCATACAGGTCGCAGTCGACCTCATTTAAGGTTGCACGACCGGCCTGGATCCTGGATAGGTCCAATATCTGGTTGATCAGCGATTGCAGGTGCTGGCCGCTGTTGTGCACGATGCCCAGGTCTTGCCGGGTTTCTTCCGGCAACCCTGTGTCACGCTCCAGCAGCTGGGTGAATCCGAGTATCACATTGAGCGGTGAACGCAGTTCATGACTCATGTTGGCAAGGAAGGCGCGTTTCGCGTTGTCGGCCTCTGCCTCGGCCGCGGCGAGTGCCCTGCTGTGGGCCATCTCGATCCTGGCCACCACGGCGCGCTTGCGTATATAGAAAGCAAGGCTCGCCATCAACACACCGACTAATGCCAGGGCCAGAAACGCCGCCAGCGAACGGAGCTGGGCACGCTGCTTGCGCTCCAGCAGCAAAGCGCTCTCCGCATTCTTCAGCCGGGTGTCGAAGTGTTCCCTCAGTTCGTCAAACTGGCTGCCCTGGACCAGCTCCGTCGATTGGGTTGCGGGCGCGCTCCGGTCCAAAACGGCCGCCTGGGCGCCATTGAGCGTCGCATGGCGCGAGTCTGCCTCCGCTTCCGCGTTGAGTGTCGGCGGCTTTCGATTGAAGGTGCCCTCGAACCTCGGCCAATCCTCTCCGGCAGCCAGCGAGGCACGAGCCAGCAATGCAAGACTGAATAGTAATTTAAAAAACATTTCACTTCCGAACGCGCGACATGGCGTTTGCTCCTTTCCGTAGGAAGAGGCGAATCACCTGACCTGTGGTTCAGCCGGATGGCATCGGCGCAGGTCTGGTCGAAGCGACGGTGGAAGTGCGTGATGAAAATGACAATAGGCGGGGCCGGATACGCGTGGAGGCTGGAGGTCTTACCGGTTCGGGCTATCGGTCATGTTCCTCTCCTGACTACCCGCGCACCATGCCGGCGATCGCGTCGCCATGTGCGGAGCAGTCGTCAGCGCATCGCCATCGTTTTAATACAGCGTGAGTGGCTCTCACTGCAACAAAATACAGGCTATTGCCCGTGTCTTACACTCTCCTTACAGAAGTCTCATCTTTCAATTCAATGCCTCTCTATCGATTCCTGAAACTGGACTCCCGACCCGCCACGCCCGAAGACGACATCCACCGGCATTGCGATCAGGTCGCCGACCGTATAAGGTTTTTCGTGCAACAGCCGGTTAAAGTCGCTCGCGGGTACCGGTTCGCTGTAGTAATAGCCTTGTACCGTGATGCAGCCATGCTCCTTCAGGAAAGCGGCCTGGCTCCGGCTTTCCACGCCTTCGGCAATCACCTTCAGGCGCAGGCTTTGCGCCATCGCGATGATCGCCGTCACGATCGCCGTCTGGTTCTCGTCGTGGTCGATGCCGTTCACGAAGGAGCGGTCGATCTTCAGCGCATCAATCGGAAATCGCTGCAAATAAGACAGGCTGGAATAACCTGTCCCGAAGTCGTCCAGCGACAACTGCACTCCGGTCGCGCTTAATTGCTTGAGCAACGAGACGTTCTCCTCGTTGTTTTGTACGAGCAGGCTTTCGGTAATCTCCAGTTCAAGCGCGTCGGGCGGCAGCCCGACCTCGTTCAACACCTGCATCACCGTCTCATGGAAACGCGGCTGGAAGAACTGCCGCGCCGAAAAATTGACTGCGATGCGCATGTCGGGCCGGCCATTGGCCCGCCAGCGCATGAGCTCGCTACACGCCTCCCGCAACACCCACAAGCCGATCGGAACGATCAGGCCGGATTCTTCCGCCACCGTGATGAAGTCGCCGCAGGAGGTCGCTCGCATCCCCGGCCGGCGCCAACGCAATAATGCTTCGGCTGCAAAGATTTCGCCGCTTTCGATATTCACCTGCGGCTGGTAATACAGTTCGAATTCCTGTTCGACGAGCGCCTTGCGCAGGTTTGTTTCCATCTCCAGGCGCTGCTGCGCTGCTTCATTCAGCGCCCCGGTGAAGAACTGGTAATTGCCCCGTCCTTTGGCTTTGGCGTGATACATCGCCGTATCGGCGGCGCGCAGCAGGGATTCGGTGTTTGCGCCGTCGCTCGGGTACATGCTGATGCCGATGCTGCCGCTGATATGCAGCTGCTGGCCATTGATATTGAAGTCGTTGTCCAGCGCATCCAGCACTTTGCGCGCCACTTGCGCAGCCGACTGGCTATCGGCCAGCCCCGGCAGGATGAGGACAAATTCGTCGCCGCCCAGCCGCGCGATGCTGTCGCCTTTGCGCAGGCAATCCTGCAAACGCGCAGCCACTGCACGTAGCAGTTTGTCACCGGTCTGGTGGCTGAGAGAATCGTTGATGTGCTTGAACCCGTCGAGATCGAGAAACAGCATGGCCACCAACGCATGCATACGCTGCGCCTGGGCGATGCTTTGATCGACCCGGTCTTCCATCAGCACCCGGTTCGGCAAGCCGGTCAATGCATCATGATGGGCGAGGTAGTGTATGCGTTCTTCCGCGCGCTTGCGCTCCGTGATGTCCTCGCACACGATCAGCAATACCATCGAGCCGTCCGGCTCATACACGGCGCGCGCGGTTTCCTTGACCCAGATCGCGTGACCGTCCTTGCGTATCTTGCGCAGCTCCCAGTGAAACACCTGTTCCGGATTGGCGGCGCATTGCTTCATATGCGCCGCAGCCACCGGCTGGTCAGCGGCATGAAACAGGTTGAGCACCGACTGGCCCACCAGTTCCTCGG
>JAQGMD010000488.1 GCA_028292565.1 Burkholderia sp.
TTATAGGACAACACGTGCGAATTGAGATGCTGGCCCTCCGCCACCAGCAGCCGTCCGTCCGACAGCAGGCACAGCAGTTTCCTTTCCTCCCCGCTCGCTTCGAAGGAACCGGTATGGCTCAGGACGACCGCATTTTCCAGCCCGGCTTCGACAGACGCTTTATCCGTGTGCAGAGCCGCAACGTTATCAAGCGCCATCATCTTGCCGGTCCTCTCGGGGACACGGCGGCGGGCATCGGCACCTGCATCGACGTCGGCATCGGCAATGCGGGGCCGGTATAACCCGGGCTAACAACGCCGGCCGCAGGCACGCTCCCAGGCAGGCGTACACGCTGATGGGTTTTGGTCTGAACAATCACCTCGCCCGACCGTATCGACACGACCCGCATCCCGTTGGACAGCTTGTCGCCGGTCTGAACGTCAACCAGTGTGCCGTCGTTGAGCTGCAGCGTTGCGTAGAGGGACTTCCCCACTCCCTCGATCGCGCGGACCACCGGATCGCCGACAACGTTGTACTGCGTGAGCAGATTGCCCATGCTCTGCTTGACCGCAATCTCGTTTTGCTTGCCGATGATGCTGGACCGCACCTCCAGCTGTTTTTCCTGCGCCTTGAGCAGAAGCGTCTCCGCTTCAATTCTGGTCAGACTGTCCGACGTTGAATCGGCGAAAACATAATTGGACAATGCTGCGATGGACAGCGCGACAAAAATATTTAATTTACTTTGCATACATCACCCCTTCGAATGACCATTCGCCACCGCGATAGGTGAGCTTGTCGACGCGAATTCCCGGTCGGTTAAGAATCGTGGCTATCTCGATCGGCTCCACGCCGCGTGCGCTGAGCGAGAAGGTCAGCGCCTGCCAGCCGGGCCGGGGCGCTTGATTGCCCGCGGCAGCAGCGGGCTCGTACGACGGCGCTTTTGTAAGCCTGGGCGCAAGCTTCATGAGCTGGAGCCGGGAGAGTACCGGCTCCAGCAAGTCGTTAAGCTCCAACAGCGCTTCATCCTTTACCGGCGCGGCAGCCAGCCGGTCGACGTGCGTTGCCTTTTCGCCGTTCAGATCGATCGTGGCCTTGGGCACCTGCGCCAGCAGGAAACCGACCGTCGAATCTTGCCGCGACCATGCATAACTGGCTTGGCCGGGAGTACACACATAGGCATCCAGCGCCCAGCCTCCGGGAGTCAGGTGGGTCAAGTGCTCCACGCAGGTTTGCACGGTCGGCAGGGGCAGCGGCTTGGATGCCCACGGACGCGATGCATCAGCGAGCCCACCGTTGCCCAGCAACTTCTGCCGGGCAGCCTCGATTGCCCGGTCACGCCGCAGCTGCTCCTGCTCGCGCTCATAGTGCTGCCAGTATGCGAGCCCGGCGGCGGCTATCAAGATCAAAGTGCCGCCAATCACCAGCGGCCGCCATTTGGTTCTGGTGTCGGCGCGCCGGAGGGCCCACCACCTTGCCGTCTTGATCGTCCCGTCCTTTTTACGGGGGATCAGGGTTTCAATTTTCCTGGCATTGAAATTGTGGAAGCCGTAAGGCGCCAGCTCCTCGTCGCCGATGACGGCATTCCAGCCGCCCAGGCCATAGTCGCCCTGCAGCCTTTCCAGGACTTCTTCCTTGGTTCCTGCAAAATCTCCGTTGGGCAGAAAACTGGCGTCACGCACGGCGAAGTACGCCCATTTACCATCCGGAAGCTTGAACGCGCCGAGCCAGTTATGCGCCGGCTGCTGCTGTCCGTCGTAATAAACGCCTTCCATAGCGAGCGTCTTCGACACCACCGCGGCGAGCGAAAACAACGCCCGCCGGGCGCCGTCCCGGCTGTGCGCAAATCCGGCCTGTGCGGTCCCCTGATCGACGCGAAGGAGCATCAGGTCGGCATCGATCCTTTTGGCGAGGTCGCGCGCTTCTTTTTCCAGCTCGCGCGGGCGCGACAGCGCCTGCCAGAACAGCCCGCAGACGAATTTGTGTTTCTCCAGCTGGGTGATATAGAGCGCCATGATCCTTCAGCCTGTTCAATTCCCTGCCACCGTGGAAGGCGTAATCAGGACCACGATCACCTCCTTGCCGCTACCCGCCCTGTAACCGCCGCCCAACAAGTAATTCTTAGGCTGGCCGACGCCTTGCTGGATGAGATTTTCGTCCGTCTGTTCAAAACCGCTGATGATCAGCGTCTCGTTCGATTTCATGGCGACACGCTGCAGGAAATTACGCGTATCCATTTCAGGCATTTCGATCCTGGAACCGTTGCTTTCCAGCGGCCGAAGCTCCCGTAGGGCAGAGATATCGCTCGAAAACTGGAGCATGACCGTGCCATTGGCCAATACGTGCGGCAAGATGCTCATATTGAACCCGGACGTTACCGTACCGGGTGTAAGTGTCGTTGTCGTCCCGACCTGTGCAACGACCGTGGTTTGCGAAGACTGCAGGTAGCTGGTTTGCTTGGCCACCTGCACCGGGACCGGCTGGTTATTGAGGGTGACGACTGAGGCCGTAGTATGCCGACGGACTTTACCCTGCTTGGATAACGCATTGATGATCAGTGAGGAGCCCGCGAACTTGCTGCCCGAATCGGGCAGGATGCCGGCCGTGAACCGGCTACTATCCCTGCTCGATGGAAGCTCATTCATGAGTCCGTAATGGTTACGCAAGCCGGCGTATACCAGATCCCAGTTGATGCCGTACTCATCCCCGTCTGCCAGGTTCACCGACAGCACCGTTACGTTAATGACGATTTGCCTGGAGAGCGACGTGTTCTCGTTGTCGATGTAAGCCGCGATTCGATCCAGCGTATCGGGCGTGTCGACGACAGTAACCGCGCCGGTCGCCGGTGTCGAGACCACCCTTCCATGCGCCGACAGCATCGCGCGCACCGAGTTTTCTATGCCGGTGTAGACGGACAGGCGCGATGCCATCCCCGTATTCTGGCTGTTGTTTGCGCTCACGCCGCCGCCGGCTGCCGCGCCCCCGGCGCCTCCTCCTACGCCTCCGCCGGCTACGCCGCCGGCCGAGGTTGCACCACTGGCGACGTTCGCTACCAGACTGGAATCGCCAGGTATGGCGTTAATCTGAAACGTGCGTGAATCGGTATGGAAGAACTGGATAGAGCCGCTTGCGTATCTCCACGAAACCCCGAAGCGCGCGGCCGCGGTGTCGAGCAGCCCCTTGAAGTTCCCTTTGGTGTAGGTAAGCCGGATCGCGCCGCCCGGCACAGCGGCGATGCCGTTAGGCGACGCCTGCGGCGCAGGAGCCCCGCCCGGAACACCGGCCGGCAGCGGAATCCTCGCGGCAGGCGCGGCTGCCGTACTTGGCACAGCGCCTGCGCCTGAAGGCGACCCCGTATTCAAAACCAGCGCATCAGGACTGACTTTGGTCGGAATACCCGACCTCAGGGTGATTCGTTCCGCCAGTTCCGACAGCGAGCTGACCGCGCGGTCGAATGTGGCCGGCTCGTAAAAAACCGGCGGCAGCGTCGGTTGCCCCGCCTTGACCATGCCTCTACCGAGCCAGATGCCTTTGTCATGAACGACCACCGGGGACGGTTTCGCTACGACGCCGGAGGGGCTGCGGCCAATATCCTTAACCAACGTGGATGCCTGAGAGTCTGCCTCCTTGATGCTGCCATCCACGCGTTCGGACAGGCCACTGCAGCCGCACAGGAGAAGCGAAGAGAGCACACCTGCTGCTGTAACTTTGACGACCATCATTCACTTCCTTTTGCCAGGATACGAAGGACTTTGTTCCCTTCGTAGAAAATCGCCTTGATTGGTATCTCGGCAGTTCCCATGCTTGTCACAACGGTTTCTATGACGCCGCCAAATGTGCCATGCAAGGTTGTCCTGGTGTCGACCGTGTAATCAACGGGAAGCTCCCACACCAACTGCCATCCGGCGGCGGCCGCCCATCGCGCCAGCGCGGCGTTCAAGGTCTTGTCGGCCGGCGTAATGTGCCAGGCGGCGGTCTGGGATGAGGATGCAGTGTCGCTGGCCGAAACCGGCGCCGGTTTGGCTGGATCGGTCGCCAGGCTCGCGCTCCAAACGCTTGCGTCCGGCGGCGCGGCTGCAAGGTCCGTACGTGTCCAGAGGCTGCCCTGCTCTTCGGCCGGCTCAAGCTTCGCAAGAAGTGGCAACAGCCCATCTTCCGTCTCTTCGTCCTGGCCGCCGTTGTTCTGAAGGCCGGCGGTAAGCGAGAGGTCGAGCTTCAGATTCAAGCCATTCAAGGCGGCGCCTCCGTGTAGGCCGGCAAGCTTCGTCACAGGCGTGCCGACCGAGGTGGGCGGCCGGTGGTTGGCGGCGTCTGCTGCCGCCGCCCAGGCCATACACATGAGAATACCGAGCGAATGAACAGCAAGGTTTTTCCGCCAATCCGCAATGGTTGTTGCATGCATAAGATGCTCCCCTTTGGTCGCAAACCTGAAAGCCTGTTGGTTGAATAGGCCTCCAAAACCGGGCAGACCGGGAGCGTCAAGCACCCAGTCCTGCCCGAGGAATGGGGACGCTACACGCGTCCGCCACGCTCTTGCTCTTTTACTTTTTCATACCGACTATTAATCGTAGTTGTGGCGACTTGTTTCCGTCACCCAACCTTCATAATTGCTCTATGTTGACACATGGAAATAATACTTTCCCTCAAAACATCTCAATAAGACATCGGTGTGGGTGCGTGGCCGGTATCACGCCTGAAGTCGCGCCGGGGCACGGTCCACAGAACTGCAAAGCGGCGTTGTTGCATAAACCGGCAGTAAGGACCCGCGCAGGCGTTGCGGCGGCGGGCGGAAGTAAATGGCACCAGGCAAAACAGAAGGGTGCCTCTTCAAGCGCCTCTTCGGCAATGCTTTATCCCAATATCGCGCGTTGAGCGTCTATGTTGCATAGCTGTACTTTTCGTCTTTACCACACCCCTCAAACCTCCCGTTCAGTGAAGAACGTCCTTGACTGAACTGGCACCGCTGACAGGCAGAAGGTTCTGTCTCCCACCTATCGGCCGCCATCAGCGTGCAGCCGTCTGGGCAACGGGAACCATCGACCGCGCCGCCGCTACTCAAGCGAAACCCTCCTTGTCTGGAAGGGAAACAGGCTCAGGAAACCAGAACATGCGCATCCCCCCTTCGCCCCACCTCTCCCGGCGCTAGTGCCGACGCGAGCACGCCAGCCACCCCGGAAGCATCGCCGCAGCTCACGCATGACGTTCGCGGTTCCGGCGGCCAGGCCGTAGCATCGACCGGGCACATCGAAGAAAGCCGTTTTGTTGGACGGATTGTGCAAGGAAGGAATCGCACCCGCGACAGCACCCAGTACCCTGACATCTACGCGATGGCCGAAATGACGAAAGAAGAAGAAAAGACCTGGGACAGCCCTCCGCCTCGCCCTGTATAAACGTCACTAACGACAACGGAACCACTCTTGTCTTCCCTTCCACTCATCGTCATCCATTATCGGAACGACAAAACCAGGCGAGGAGGAAACATGATAAATGCGCCATGCAAGGCTGCCGCTCATGCCGCACACGCATCAGCGGAGCAATAACATGAATCAGACAACTTTTCCCTCATTGATGCACGAACTGCTGCGGCACTGGAGCCTGCCGTTGCCGACGACACACAACGAGGACGTCTATACCCTGTACTTCGACAACCCGCTGACGCTACACATCGTCAGCACAAAAGATGGCCAAGTGAATGTAATGGGCGAAGTAGGCCGGTTAAATAACCTGCAGGACGCCGTCACACTGCTCGATCTGCTGGAGCTCAACAACTTTGGCGCCGCTTGTTACCCGGTCGGCGTCACAGTCCATCGCGCGACCGGCACAATCCTCGTCTGGGCGCGGCAGCGCCTGATGAGCCTGGATGTGCCCGCACTGAAACAACTGCTGCAATGCGTGAAGCAACAGGCCGACACGGTGCACAGGCGGCTGGACATAGCCGGCACGCGTGCGGCGGCGGCGACTGCCGACACACTGTCACGCATGCTACGTTCTCATCACTAACCCAAATGACAGGCCGCCGCAGGAGACTGCGGTTAAAAGGAGCGAAAATCATGAACGAATTGAGTACACTGGAACTACCGGCCGCCGACGCGCACGATCCATCTTCATTGTCGGGCACGCTCAGCATGGTTGTTGCTACGAAAACGGAACAGTCCAACTCGCTGGGATTGATCGCTTATGCGACAGGTCGGGCGCTGCTGCCGGCCGTCGCGGCGATGCAGTGCCTGCAACCCCACCCGACCGAACCGGAACCGGATCCGCCCCAGCCGCTCGGCGTCACAGCCGGGTGGGATGCGGTGCCCCATACGATCCGGCAGATGTTGGGTCATCCATGACAGACGCCGCGCGGCCATTGGTTCTGTCGCATTCATCGCGAGGCGATAGGTATTGAGGTAGAGTGCCGGGTTTAAAGAATGGGTGCTCGATATGTTGTCGGCAAAAAGGGAGTGCGATTTCCACTGGAAGTGATCCTGTGTGCATTCGCTGTACGGCATACCCATTCAGCTACCGGCATCTGAACAAGATGCACTGGCGAGGCATATTGGTCGGCCACTCGACGATCAACCGCTGAGCGATCCGGCTTTTGCCGTTGCTGGAAAAGCTGTTCCGTCGTTACAAACGTGCGGTGGCCCGCCGCTGGCGGATGGACGAAACCTCCATCAGAATCTAAGGACCTGCGCAGGAATATCTGTACCGTCTCAGCAATAATGACGAGCAGGACCACGGTGCCTTTAAGCGTCGACCCCGGCCCACGCTCAACTTCCAGTCCTTTCGATCCGCCGGCAATGTCCTGGCCGGCATCGAACTCATGCACATGGTCGGAAAAGGGCAATGCGCATTCAAAGGAGCACAAACCCTGTCTTTCACCGACAGGTTTATGCACTGGCACGAACACTCCGTCCTGCATAAGGCGGACCCCCTCAATCGGGAGCAAACTCGCCCTTGCTTCACTTAATGCGACAGAACCGGCCGATTCGAACCGACGGCGATATGCGCAACACTGTCGGGCGTCCGATTCGCCAGTCATAGATCGTCTGAAACGGAACGATTGCGTGGCCAACGCCACTCATCTCGCGATTTATTATCGACATCAAACTTTCTCATTCCCCTCTCATTATTATGAAGATCTCAATTCCCTACACACGGCTTTCATTTGAAATTCGCCAGACGCACACAGCCCCTCAGGCCGGTCCGGCGCCGCAGCCTCAACCGAGCAATCAGCCGCATTCCTTGCGTGCAACCAGTCGAGGCGCCGCCATGAAAAAAAGGCTGAATGCGCTGTGTTGCGGCTTGACGATTTCGCGACGTCCGAGGCAACAACCAACCTCCGGTGCACCAGGCGTCATCGGGGGAGCCGGACAAGCCCAAGGCCAACGACATGACACCGCGGCATTACCCGGGTTTGTGTCTTCGCTGACCGCGGCGGCAGAGAATCGCGTCGCTGAAGTACGCGCTTCGCCAGCCGGACAACTGGCGACGCAAACGGATATTCAAATCGCTGCACCGATCACCAATGAGCCGGCAGTGAGCAATGCTGACACCGGCGGACATGAAACGGCGGTCATAGC
>JAQGMD010000416.1 GCA_028292565.1 Burkholderia sp.
GAAGAAGGTTGCTCGTATAATCGATCCGAACCGTGACAATGCTCGATTATATGAGCAGCGCATTGACACAAAATCGATAATATCCTAAATTGTTCGTATAATCGATCAATATGGCTTTAATCCTCGATTTAACGAACATGAAAGTCTCCCAATCCAGCGCCCTTTCGTCAGATCTTCTGGCAGAGGCACAAAAGATCGGCGCAATGCTGGCGCGGCTACGCGTTGCCCGGCACATTCCCCAGACCGAGGCCGCGCTCCGCGCCGGTATTTCAAGGAACACCGCATATCGAATGGAAAAAGGTGATCCTGGCCTGGCCATCGGACAAGTGCTGCGTTACCTGGAAGCGATTGCTCCTGGTAAAACCCTGCAGAGTCTTCTGAATGAAGACGATCCGGCGCTCGTCGCTTTATCAGTCCGGGAACGCAAGCAACGGGTTCGCAGCTTGTCCAAATCCGAACTCGACGCGCTCGACTTCTGACAGAACAACTCCACCACCGAAGCTTTTAACCGCGACCGCCCTTCATGGCTCAAGAACGCACCCTTGCTGTATTCGCCCATCTCGACGACGCGTTCGTACCGGCAGGACTATTGAAGCTGACAGAAGAAGGCAGCAATGTGCTCGCATCCGAATTTGCATATGGCCTGAAATACCTTGAGCGTGCCAATGCGATGGAAATCGATCCAGTCAGCCTCTCGCTTGAAGACAAGCCCGGCATACGCGGCAAAAAAATGTTTCCTCCGGAACGCTTATCGTTCTTCGGTGGCATTCGTGATGCGGCACCCGACGCATGGGGCCGGCGCGTCATTGAAGCCAAGCTGAAGGCTCCCGCGAACAGCTTGCCGGAATCGACCTACCTGCTCGAGGCCGGAAGCAACCGAATCGGCGCGCTGGATGTCAGGATGTCGGTGAAGTCGCCCCTTCACGCAGGCGAGAATCCCATCAGCGAGCTGAGTTACCTGCTGGAGGCCGCCGAAAGGATCGAAGCGGGCATGCCGGTTCCTGCACGTCTCGAAGCCATCTTCAATGGTGGGTCTGCACTCGGCGGAGCCCGCCCGAAAGCGACAGTACGAGACAATGACGGTCTGCTGTGGCTCTCCAAGTTCAGCAGCCATGGAGAAGTATTGAACGTCCCGGAAATCGAAGCAGCAACGCTTTTCCTGGCAAAGCAGTGCGGACTTTCGGTACCGGAAGCAAAAGTGATTCACGTGAATGATCGCGCGGTCATGCTCATTCGCCGATTTGACCGCTACTGGGCGCCGGCGGGAACGATGCTTCCGCCGGAGGCCTCGTTGATCGATACGAAATCAGGCAAGGGATTGATTGAAAAGCGTCTGCCTTTCGTCAGCGGACTAACCATGCTGCGGTGTGACGAAACCGACGCGCGGACAATGAGCTATGCCGACCTTGCACAGGCGATTCAGAAGTATTGCCACCCAGCCGTCATCCGCGACAACAATCGGGAACTGTTTGCCCGCATGGTCTACAACATCTTTGTCACCAATGATGACGACCATCTCCGCAATCACGGCTTTCTTTGGGACCCTCGCATCAAAGGCTGGAGGCTCAGTCCGCTCTATGACGTGATGCCGCGACCGAGTGTCGCATCCGAACGCTTCCTGTTCCTTGGCGTCGGCCAACAGGGCCGCCTGGCAACGCTGGACAATGCGATGAGCTCGAGAGTGCGCTTTTCCATTTCAGCGAAAGAAGCGACAGCGATCATTGCCGCCACATGGGAAAAGGTGAGGGAGTGGCGCGTATACTTCGAAGAATTCGGCGCATCAACCGAAGCGATCGAGCAGGCCGACAGCGCATTCCGGCACATCGATGAACTGGCGAGCGCTGAGCTGCGCGCGAAAATTCCCTGAGCGAGGCGCCTGCCAGCGCAAAACGTCGGATCAGGACAAAAGCCTGTAGCCGTCAAGGCTGCGGGCTTTTGCTTTCAGGATCAGAACAACAGATAGAACAAGACCAGAACGATTGCAGGAACACCCAGTAACCATGCAATGAAATATTTGCCCACGTGGCTCTCCTTAAAGTGAATAAAAGTATCGTTACTAATCAGATAGCTTTCATTGGAGAGAGTTCATCTCCGTCAATTTGTTCTGGGTCAAGGTTTTCATTTCTGAAGGAGCGGGGGTGTAGAGTCCCTGGTGGCGGTGTCACAGGTCAGATTCTGACGGGAAACTGCGCGGAAGGATTTGCGGAGAAAGATGCCGCGAAATCTGGGACGCGGCCTGCAATATACTCCCTTGCCGTCTGGGTACGTACATTCAATGGTATTGCCAAGCACATACAGCAGAGCCCCAACCTGCGCCGGAAATGAGAAAAAGGATCGTGATCGCGTATCAATTTTCGATCTCCCCGTGTTGTTGGGATCGATATCGCGGCCGCAGCACCTCACCCTCCCCCTGCGTCACAGTTGAGAGAGTGGGTGCTGCTTCGACGATTACATCAGCCGCGGCGATACGTCCTGCAAAGCACTCACCGCTTTCAGACTCTGGCTCGCGGCGCCAAACTCCGGGCTAGCCAATAATGCCTGCGCTGGTGTACTCGAGAAGGCTGACAAGCTGCCGCTCCTCGCGTACTGGTAAGCCAGATCGCCGCCGATTGCGGCCGTATCGCTGCCGCCAAGGTGGAAGCTCAGCAGCGATGATGACACTGCCCAGTTGGTCAGGGCCGGATTAGCTACGCGCGCCGCGTCGAACTGGGCCACCAACGCATCGAAGTCGAATTGCGCGATCTTCTTGCTGTTGATCGCGCTGGCCGACGACGCGTTGTAGTCAGTAGTGCCTTCGATGACAATTTGCAGCGTCGCGACGCTTTGGTTGCCTGCCCCCGTATACCAATCCTTGAAGGTCAACTGCTCACTTGTGCCGGTTTGCAGGACCAGGTCGTTGGCGTCTTTGTTGAATAGCAGATCGGCATATTTGATCCCCCTGCCTAGCGACAGGGTGTTGTCGTTGCCGGTGCTGGCGTTGACGATATCCATGCCGCTGCCGCGGTTGAACACGATCACGTCGGCGCCGGTGCCGGTGCTGATGGTATCGTTGCCGCTGTCGCCGAAGAGCAAGTCATTGCCGGAGCCACTGGTCAGGTTATCGTCCCCTGCGCCGCCGTCGAGCAGGCTGTTGCCTGCAGTATCGGTGAGGCTATCGATGCCGCTGCCACCTTGCAGGATGTCGGTGCCGGCCGCGCCATTCAACAGGTTGTTGCCGCTGTTGCCTTTGATAAGGTTATCGCCCGCATTGCCGGTGCCGTTGATCGCGCCAGTGCCGTTCAGCGTCAGCACTTCCACGTTTTGCGCCAGGGTCAGGCTGATATCCGATTGCACGGTGTCGATGCCAGCGGCCGCGCTTTCGATCACGACGTCGGCCGCGTTATCCACCACGTAGATATCGTTTCCTATGCCGCCGGCCAGCGTATCAATCCCCGCACCGCCGTCAATCTGATCGGCCAGCGAGCCACCGTACAAATAGTCATTGCCATCCAAACCGAAGATGCGATTGGTGCCGTCGTTGTAGCCGCTGATGGAATCACCGTTCGCCGTGCCATAGGTGATGACCCGGGCCTTGATCGACGCCTCGTTCCACATCACACCATCGCTGAACCTGAATTGCTCTACCTTGTAGCCCGAGCTGCTGAAATAGTCGCCTATGGTGAGGGTGTCAGTGCTGCCATACCGCAGCTCCAGGGCGTTGCCGATACGCTCGATGGCCGTCACTTCGGTGGATTTCACATCCAGGAACTTCACCACATCAGTGTTGACCGCCGTCGTGTCGTAATCGCTGATATAGTCA
>JAQGMD010000475.1 GCA_028292565.1 Burkholderia sp.
GGCCGTAGCGGGCGCGTTGCTGCGTTGCTCGTCGTCGCCATAGCTCGCTATGGCTCCTCCTCACGCCTTGCACCGCATCCCGCGACGGCCGCCAAATTGCCCAACTTATCCCTGCGCGGTGCCTAACCATTTCGCAGTTCGGGATTTACGAGCAGGGTGGAAGTTTGCGTGGAATGTCTAAAGACCTCGTCATATGGGCGCACCACGAGCACACTTTCCTTTGGAAGGTCCTTCCCGTGCGAAATTGTCGTTGCACGTCCGTTTTTCCTGTTAATTGCGCGCCGAATTCCATAGAAGAATATATGCATCTGTAAAGCGGTATTGGCTCCGGTTTCCGTAGTCAAGCGCTTTCCTGCTCGACGATTTCGTAATGTCATCCGGCGTCCGAAGCGGCAGGTCTCCGCGTTGAAGGACCCGAAGTTCAGGGAGAAAGATGAAATGATTAGCCATGCGCTAATGATAGTTCATGACTTTCGTGAGCGAAGGAATTTCATGATTTTCGTGACCAAGCAGCGACGCAATTGAATTTTCCTATCCTCTGCCCCCGATTTCCTGTTGCCATGGAACGGGAACACGGTGGATGTGCCGTCAAGAGAGACCTTGTGATGTTTTCTTTGCCGGGTGTAATCTATGCAGCCTGTTCCAGAAGCTATCTCCGGAACTCGCTGGACCGCAAGCGTCCTGTATTAGTCTTTGGATACAAAACAAGATCTGCCCAATCTCGGCACTTTGCCACTTTAAGACATCGGTTTTTTTATGCGATTGCTGTTCAGATTTACGAAAAGACACCCCTCCGCAATATTGTTGCTAGTTCAGTTGCTCGGTGTGCTTCTGTACCCTTTCATCGAGAACACGAAACTTGGGCACGCCGGCCTGAATGTTTTTGGCATTATCGTTCTGGCTATGACCATTCGGACCGTGCGCCGCACACCCGGGCTGACTTGGATCAGCGTGAGCATTGCCGTACCAGTGATGGTCCTGCTCGTACTGCAGATGGCTTATGACATGCCTCAGTTGCTACCCTGGTCCTCCGCCCTGGAAGCCGTGTTTTACTTTTACGCCGCAGGTAGTCTCATTGCATACATGATGGAGGACCGTCATGTAACGACTGATGAACTCTATGCTGCCGCAGCTACGTTCACGCTCCTGGTTTGGGGATTCACCTACCTGTTTGTGATGACCCAGGCGCTGCAGCCCGAAGCGTTTTCCGACAACGGGACTCTGCGCAACTGGTCTGAGCTGAACCATCTCAGCTTTGCTCTGCTGTCGAGTACTGGCATGGGTAATGTCATCGCGGTGTCCGCGCATGCACGGTCGTTGGCCAGTATAGAGATGATGATTGGTTTGATGTACCTTGCGGCCGTCGTATCTCGTCTCATCGGGTTCACCACGCACCGCACAAAACAAGCGGAGAGAACGCCGATAACACCTGAACAAACGCATGATGGTTCTGGAGGTTGACGCTGAGCGTCATTGCAATTTGGCTCAAGGCCTAGCCACACAAGACTTTGCGTCCTTTTACTGCCGGTGCGAGGATCTCTTCCTTTATTTCATCGCGGACTTCGTCGCGGGGCGCCTGGTATGCGTCAAACAATTCCATCAACTGAATCCGCCAAGTGATGACGCGGGGCGGCCCAGAACCGTTGGAGACCGGGCATTCGCCTATCTCTGTTTTTTGTTCTCGTCGTGTTGGTCTGCCCGCGTTCGCGGAGAACCCGTCGTCTCGTCAGCCTATTGCCGCGCCATGGCGATCATGACGGTTTGCTCGGGCGAGACCAGATGGTCCACGTTCTCAGCGGCGCCGGCAATGGCAATCTGCACTCCCTTGACGCGCCCTGAGAACGCGTTCCCGCGTGGCCCATAGTCCGGCGAGACCGGGGAGCCGGTATCCTCGCCGACATCGCAACCATCGTCGGCAGAGAAGACCATGGGCGCATTGGCAGCGACTCTTCCCTCTCCGACCTTGTTGCCGTCAACGTACAGCGACACGGTACCGCCCTTGCCAAGGTCCAGTCCTGGTTGGTGTCGTAAAGTGTTGAGTCAGACCGCATCCTTGGCCCATGGATTAGAAATTAACCTCATATGCTCCCCGACTTTTCCGGAAACCCAATATGCTTCTGCCTCATGAAAGAGGTCGATCAGTTGACCGATGGGCGCTTCCGGCGGGTACAGTCGACTTCGATGAATTAAGGCAGCGAGAAGTGCGCGATCCTGCCGAAACCAGTGACGCGTAGATGACCCGTCTCCGGATGGCTTTTATGCGAGCAGCAAATGGCTGGATTGAAAATTTAACCCGAGTCGATCTTGGGATGAAATTTCAACACCGTACCGTCCGGGAAGCCGCCGGTCGCAACAGGTCAGAATGTTGGGATGAGCGCGCGCGCCGCAGATCCCAACCTGCGACGCGGCATGCGATAGGGCTGGCGGTGAGGAGCGACGGTTGTCATGCGCCCGCCGTTCAACTGTCTCGTTGTCGGGCGTACCCTCGACGGAGGGTTCAGGCACGCGCGAGAAATTCCTCGATCGAAGCATTCACGATTTCCGGGTGAGTGATCGGACCCATGTGGCCGAGGTTCTCGAACTCCACGAGTTGGACCTGGGGCAGTGCCGAAACCAGAAGACGGGCCACTCCTCGTGCCGAGGCAGTTGAGCGCTTGCCGACCATATAAAGAACAGGCACCTCGAGGGAGCGAAAAGCCGCGAGCGGCGTTGGCTCGGTCAATAGCGCATGCGCCCATCGTCGGACATTGGTGACAGATTCGGCAATTGACTGCTTTCGCTGCTCCGGTGTTTGCGCCCAACTTCCTTCCCCCATCCAGTAGTCGATGAACGCCTGTGCAGCGGCGTCACGGTTACCCTTGTCTAGCGCTGCACTTGCGGCCGCAACAGCGTTGCGGATTCCGTCGGCCTGGTTGGGCGGGAACTCCGCGTCGAGGATGGCAAATAGAGTTGGCTCATAGAGCGCAAGTGCTCGGATGCGCTCGGGCTTATCGAGGGCTGCCACGAGCGCGACTGCCGCACCGTATGAGTGGCCAACCAGCGATAGCGAATCGCCGGCCCTTGTCAGAACTGGCTCAATCAAGGCGACCTCGTCACGTAAAGATATGACTCGATCAGAGGGCCACTCCGGGCTCTTGCCGGAGCCATACGAATCGGGAGCGAGAACGAGGTATTTCGACGACAGGCGATCGATCAGACCACGCCACTGTGCAGAAGTGCTCGCGTTGGAATGAAAGCAGACAACACTGGGACCGGCTCCGGCTTCGCGTACGAATGGCTCGGGAAGGCTCATGGTTCCACCTCTAATAGTTGTGTCGGGCCCTTAGACTGGGCGCGTAGCGTCGGTGTCCGGCGACGTGTTAACACGGACTGATAACGGGATGATGCCCTTTAATCGTCGACAACGCCTCCGTGAGGAAATTTTTCGGGACGTTGTTCTTCCATGGCGACAACTCCAGGGCGAACCGGCTGGCCTTCAGCCAGCAGAGGTACCTTCCAAAACGGGGTGCCCACGAGACATTAAATGAACCCATCCTTCCGCCGCTTGTCTACGCAGCTTGTGTTCCCGGCAATGCGCCTGATATCGGCAACCGAAGAAATATCCTCCTCGGGCATTCGCTTGCGTAGTGCTTCTATCGCCCCGTACCCCCATGTCACCGCGCCGAATGCCATTCCGGCTGCCTTCGCTGCCTCATAGTCGGTGGCCTGGTCGCCGATGTAGATTGCTTCGTTCGCCGGCGCACCGATGTTGCGCAGTACGCGGCGCAAGCGTGACGCCTTGCCGAAGATCGATACACCACACTCGAAATGCCCGATATGGCGGCAGTGCGCCCCAAGGACTTGCGTGACGTTTTCACGCGAATTCGATGACACCACTCCCAGCGCAATCTGGCGCTCAGTGAGGTAGGCGAGGGTAGATGCTACGTCGCGAAACAGCGGCACGGCAGCCTGGTTGTCCTTCATCAGTGCGATGAAACTGTGCGCGACGAGCGGCAGCTTCCAAGCCGGCATTCCGACATGCTTCATCAATTCGAGTGGGCTGTAATGCCGCATCGCTTCGATTTCTTCCGGCTGCACTCGGCGGAACGAATGCTTGTCTGCCAGATGATTGAAGGTGGATATAAAAAAAGGAAATGAATCGGCGAGTGTGCCGTCGAAATCGAAAATCACCAGTCTGTATTTCATTATTTTCCTAGTGTTGTCTACTGCTGCATCTATGGCGTCCGACTCGACATGACGCCAGTTTTCCAGACACATTCTCTCGGCCCGGAACGGATAGCATAGAATACACATTCATTTGAAGCCGATCGAAGCAACCAGATTTTAGGAATTATAGAAGCATGAAATCACTGAAAATTATTTTGCTGCTCATGGTCACATCGATTGCGACTGCGACCTCAGGGACGCTACTGGCGCAGGACTATCCGTCCAAGCCGATCAGATTGCTGGTCGGCTTTCCTGCTGGCGGGACTGTTGACGGTGTCGCGCGCGTTCTTGCACCGGCCCTGTCTGAAGCGCTCGGACAACCCGTCGTTGTTGACAATCGATCAGGCGCCACCGGCTCTATCGCCGCTGCGGAAGTGGCTAACAGTCCGGCAGATGGTTATACAATCGGCCTCGTTTTTGACAGCCACGCAGTGAACCATCACATGTACCGGAAGCTGCGGTATGACGCATTCAAGTCTTTCACCTACATCAGCGGCCTCGTTACCGCCCCCCAGATTCTTGTTTCGTCCAACAACATCCGGGCAAACACGCCTGAAGAGCTGATCAAATATGCAAAGGCAAACCCCGGCAAATTGAACTACGCGTCTACCGGCGCTGGCAGCTCCAACCACCTGAACGCACTGCTGCTGACCAAGCAAGCCGGCATTGAGGCAGTTCACGTACCGTACAAAGGCGGCGCGCCCGCGATCGTTGACATGGCCAGCGGACAATCCGAGATGTTCATGATTGTTTCTGCCCCGAACACGATGCCTCATGTTCATGCAGGGCGTATCAAGGCGATTGCCGTGGGTAGCCCCAAACCTCTCAGCCATCTTCCTGGCCTTAAGCCTATAGCAGACGCGCTTCCGGGTTATGTGGCGAGTTCGTGGGTGGGTATCATTGCCCCGGCGGGTCTTCCGAACAATATCAACGCCCGCCTTCAAAAAGACATCAAGAAAGCCCTTGAGAACAAGGACGTAATCGAACGCCTGACGAAATCCGGTTATGAGATCGTTGGCAGCACGTCAGAGGAGTTCACCGCATTCATGAAGGTGCAGTCCGATCTGCTCGGCAAAGTGGTACGTGACAACAAGCTTCAGTTGGATTAATCGTATCTGCGGCACGCATCATGCCTCACTAAGGCACCGCGCAGGAATAGGTTGTCATTTTTGCTGGGCGTAGTGGGCGCACCTCGGCGGACCACTGGCATTGCATCCCGCTACGACCGCCAAATGAACAACTTGTTACTGCGCGGACCCTTATTCCCGGGCACCAGTGGTTTGGTTTGACTCGAGCTAATGAGGTTCTCCTTCATCTTACGAAAGGAATCTCATTTTGAGCTCTCCTCCGGACGCGGCTTGATCGACATCGTGGTACCACTGGGTTCAAATACCCGCGCCGGGCCCGCGGACGTCCAGGAGGAGCAATCTTGGGGTCGCGCGAAAGCGGACGTTCAACAACTAGCATAACGAGCGACCTTGGCCGTTCCCGGATCATCTGCCATTCGGTTTCTGTTAAAACCAGGCGAATCCCGGCCAAAAGCTACCGGCAATCCATCCATGCTGTGAGCCAGATGTTTCTATACCAATATTACTCGTGGTAGCATGCGTCGATTATCATAGAGACAGAGTCGGGCAACCTACCGTGGCGAATCACGCAGAACCTGAGACTTTTCAACTGTCCCACGAGACTTCCGCAACTAACGTGCCATTTGCCCCAGCTTTTTGAGGGCTGCTTTTAAATAAAATCTTTCGGATTTTTATTTAGGGCGAATAGTTTGTCGCTCAGGTCTGTCGCACTGACAAGCCTGAAGGCTTATGACAATCCAACGAACAATGGACACGAGTGAAATTGAATTTCCAAAGCATCAAATTTCGAATTGTTGCGCTCGGCATCGCACTGATTCTAAGCGGCGTCCTGGTGCGCCACTTTATAGCGTTACCGCTGTTTCAAGAGCATGTGCGCGAACTGGCCGTAACTCAGCAAATGTCCATCGCGTCTTATGTCGCACGCGATGTCGACAATAGCATCACATCGCGTCTGGCGTTGATTCACCTATTTGCCGCTGAATTGCCGCCGGAGTTGGCAGGGCAACCGGAAAAATTACAAGCCTGGATCAAGGACCGGCAGCAGATCAATCCGATGTTCAACGGCGGTCTGCTGGCGGTACGCCCGGATGGTCACGGCCTGCTCGCGGAATATCCGGCTGTTCCCGGTCGCAGCCAGCTCGACTACGTGACATCGGACTGGCTCCAGGCCGCTTTACGTGGCAGCAAACCAGTCATCGGCAAGCCGTCGCGCGGACGCATGAGTGGCGAACCAATCATCGTATTCGCGGCGCCGGTGCGCAATAGTGCAGGCGGCGTCATCGCGATCCTCGCCGGCGTTGCGCAGTTCAATACGCCGGGTTTTCTCGATCGCATGCAGGAGACGCGGCTGGGCGCGACCGGCGGCTTTTTGCTGATTTCGCCCACGGATCACCTGTTTGTCGCGTCTAGCGACCCGACCATGACCCTCACGCCGACGCCGCCAACCGGGGTAAATCCGCTGCACGATCGTGCAATGTCCGGTTATCGTGGCACTGGCATCACGGTCAACGCCAAAGGCGTAGAGGAGCTCTCCGCTATGGTGACGGTGCCCAGCACCGACTGGTTCCTGGTTGCGCGCATATCGACCGAGGAGGCATTTCGTCCGATCAAAGAGCTGCGCAGCTTTATGTTCAAGGCCAGTGCGGCCTTCCTGAGCGTGATAGTCGCGATACTGCTGATTGCGTTGCCGCGCATTCTGCGGCCGCTCACCAGTGCAGCGAGTGCGATACGCGACATGGCCGATGGCAAGATCAAGTTGGCACCGCTGCCGATTGTCCGCGACGATGAAGTTGGCAAGCTGGTGAAAGGTTTCAATTTTCTTGTGGACAGACTGCGCAACGAAGAGGCGGCGCGAGAGGCCAGCGAGGCGCGGTTGAAGTTCATGGCGCATCACGACTCCCTGACCGGCTTGTACAATCGCGCAATGCTGGAAGACCACCTGGAGCAGGCGCTGGCACGCATGGAGCGCGACGATTCGCAGATCGCATTGCTGTTTTGCGACATGGATGGCTTCAAGGCGATCAACGATCAGTGCGGGCATAAGGCCGGCGATGCCGTACTGCGTCAGGTCGCTCAGCGCTTGTCCGCCGGGCGTCGCCGGGGTGATACGGTGGCCCGTTTGGGCGGCGACGAATTTGTCATCCTGCTTACTGGTCTCAACGATGCGCGCGCTGCCGCGACTATCGTTGCCGAGCGATGCCTGGCGGTAGTCAGCGAACCGTTCGAGTTTGAGGATAAAGCGCTCACACTCGGCATGTCGATCGGCATTGCGCCGCACGCCGGGCCCGCAGTCACGTCGTCCTATCTGATCGCGCAGGCAGATATTGCAATGTATCAGGCGAAGCGTAAAGGCAAGGGGAAGCTTTTCTTTATGGAAGAAATCATCGACATCGATTTCGGAGAGCGTACCGCGGTTGATACGTCGAAGCGGCTCGCGTGATCAACACCGGAATGACATGCGTCCGTGCAATCCGGTCAGCAGCAGAAGACCTTGGCGGGTGGCTTCAGAGCCACTGCAAGCAGAGTTGAATCTTTACTCGGCGAATAAATCCGGGCCGAAGACTTCATAGTGGATGCGTGGCTCTTTGATTCCTTTGGCAAGCAGCGCATCATGCTGCATACGCATGAAGGGAAGCGGGCCACAGATATAGTAATCCGCATCCGGCAGAAGTACCTTTTCCACGATGGGCCCGATGTCCACAAGGCCGGGAAAGTCATAATCCTTTCCTTGCTGATCCCCAGGCAGTGGCTCGTTATAGAAAAAGATGGTCTTGAAATTCGGATGCTGCTGGGCTGTCTGCTCCAAGTGGTCTTTCATGGCATGCACTGCGCTGTTGCGCGCCCCATGCACGAATACTATATCCCGGCCGGGAGACTGCAGCACCCGGTTCAGCATGCTGACCATCGGGGTGAGCCCGACTCCGCCGCTGATCAGCACCACGGGCGTGGTCGCATTTACGTCGACATAGAAGGTGCCATGTGGCGCGGCGACCTTAATGGTATCGCCGACCTGAACCTGATCGTGCAGAAGGGTGGAAACATAGCCCGCGCGTTCCGGCTCGGCGCCACCCTCGCGTTTGACGGAAATCCGGTAGCTGCGTCCATTCGGCGCATCTGACAAGCTGTACTGGCGGATCTGCTGCAAGCCGAGCCGCGGCACCTGCGCAGCCAAACTGATGTATTGTCCCGGTTCGAAATTCATCACCGGCTTGCCGTCGGCCGGTTCAAGGAGGAACGATGTAATGACATCGCTCTCCGGCTGCTTGGCCCGCACGATGAAATCGCGCCAGCCCACCCATCCCCCCGGCTTCTCGCTGTCTTCTTCCCGCAATCCGCTTTCCATCCCCATCAGGATATCCGCAAGGTTCCCATAGGCGTGCGCCCACGCCGACATGATGTCGTCGGTCGCCGCATCGCCCAGCACCGCTTTGATAGCGGCAAGGAGATGTTCGCCGACTATGGGGTATTGATCCGGACGCACGCCGAGGCTGACATGCTTGTTCGCTATATTTTTCAGCACAGCCTCCAGGCATTGCGGGTCCTCGATGTTGGCGGCATATGCATACACTGCGCGCGCCAGTGCTTCCTGCTGCTCACCACGTTCCTGGTGGCGCATATTGAATACATTCTTCAGTTCTGGATGCGCGCTTAACAGCTCGCGGTAG
>JAQGMD010000007.1 GCA_028292565.1 Burkholderia sp.
CGTATCGACTCCGGCAGCAGGCGCGTTGTGCGTCACATGAACTGCGATCGGAAAGCCGTGCCACAGCACGCGCAATTGTTCGAGCGCTTCGATCTGCTCCAGGGGCGACAACTCCAGTTTGGGATAGGCTTGCAAGAACGTGTTGCTGTAAGCATAAAGCCCGATATGCCGCAGCGGTTGATAGCCGGGCGGAACAGCTTCTTTTGATTGCGCAAAGCCATCGCGGTGCCAGGGAATCGTTGCACGGGAAAAATAGAGCGCCCTGCCCGTCTTGTCGAGCACTACCTTCACCACATTCGGATTGAACACTTCGACTATGTCGACTATTGGATGCGCGGCGGTCGCCATCGGAACGCTATCGGAAATCAGCGCCGCGGTTGCGGCAATCAGGTCTGGATCGATCAGCGGCTCATCGCCTTGCACGTTGACGACCACTGCGTTCGGTGGAAGCCCCATAGCGGCTGCCACTTCCGCAATACGGTCGGTGCCGGAAGGATGATCTGCACGGGTCATCAATGCTTTTACGCCGTGCCGGTCGCACGCACTGACTATGTCGGCGTGATCGGTGGCGACGACGATGTGCGCGGCGCCCGATAGCGCGGCCCGCTCAGCGACGCGGACCACCATAGGCTTGCCCCCGATGTCCGCAAGCGGCTTGTTAGGCAGGCGGGTAGATGCAAGGCGGGCGGGAATAATGACGGTAAAAGACATTTTTCTTTTGTTTCAGATTTGCCCTGCGCGAGCAGGGCCACGCGCTCACGGCGTAGTGGACGCCGAGCCCGGCGCAGCATTCAGGTCACGTGCTTCATCGGCCCACATGATCGGAATGCCGTCACGGATCGGGTACGCGAGCTTGTCCGGCTTGCAGATCAGCTCCTGTGCGTTTTTATCGTAGTCGAGCGGGCCCTTGCAGATCGGGCAAACCAGGATATCAAGCAGGCGGGAATCCACGACATTTCTCCACAATTTGTTCGGCCAGCGCTTTGTCTATGCGCGCTGTCACAGGCACGACCCAGATGCGCGGGTCATTTCTCAGTGCATCAATTCGGCTACATTTTACTGCATCCTTCTCTGTGATCAGGATGACATCGGCCTGGAGGCCTTTAAATAGATTTTCGGAAAAATCGTAATGATCCGGCAAGGGCATTTCCTCGAAGACCAGTCCGGCACCGCGCAGCGTCGCAAAGAACCGCGCCGGATTGCCGATTCCGGCGGCGGCGACGATGCGCGGACCGTTGGCGTGGACTCCGTTCAAGGCCATTGACTGCGAGCGATCGGACAAGCGTTCGGCCACTTCACCGACTAACTGCATGCGCACCGCGTCCAACGGAATTCCGTTAGGAAGCCGCTCGGCGTTTACTACGGTAAAGTCTCGACGGCGCGATGCCGGTTCGCGTAGCGGCCCGGCGGGAAGCAACCAGCCGTTGCCATTGCCCCGTGCATCGCACATCACGATTTCGAGGTCCCGTGCGAGAGCATAGTGTTGCAGGCCATCGTCGGACACGATCAGGTTCACGTTGGGATACGCCTGAAGCAGCTCCTTTGCCGCGGCCGCCCGATTGCGTCCCACCACCACCGGACACTTGCCTCGCATTGCGATCAGGATCGGCTCATCACCGACTTCCCCGGGTGCGGAATCGGGGCTCACAGTCTGCGGCACATCATTTTTCGCGCCATAACCACGGGAAATGACGCCCGGCACATACCCGGCATGCCGCAACGATTCAACCAGCCAGATCGTGAATGGCGTTTTGCCGGTGCCCCCAACGAACACGTTGCCGACCACGATCACCGGGACCGGCAAGCGTACGGACCTCAACAGACCGACTGCATACAATGCGCGCCGCGCAGCCGTCAGCGTCAGGAATACCAGCGAA
The DNA here is from genome assembly GCA_028292565.1 of Burkholderia sp. Next base: position 1,878 of record JAQGMD010000007.1, read on the forward strand.
ACGGGCAACAACATCCATGCGAGAAATCCGCGCCGCATCCAGGCGCGCGTCAGAACAGGTTCAAGCGGCGATTGTTGAGAAGACAAGCGTGTGGTTCCTTGCCCTCGTTGCAGGGCGGGTTACTTTAAGTGCCGGAAGTTTATCCTGACTATGCGTTGCACGGAAGGCATCACGAAAAAACCAAGGGCAGGGTCTGCCGGACCCTGCCCCGTTGCGCGGCATCATTCCGATGCCTGTCACATGATCACTTCTTCCCGCTGGTCTGCGCGGCAAATGTGACTTTGTCAAAACCCGCCAGACGGGCCGCCTCCAGCACATTGATGACGGACTGGTGCGCGGCCGTGGCATCGGCGTTGATGATGACCACCGCCTCTTTAACAGCTTTGCCGCTTGCTTTTGACACGCTGTTCAACTCTTCTGCCAGACCGGCTGCATCGCGCGCCGCGATGCGGGTATTGTTGACCGCATAACGCCCTTGCGAATCAACACCGACATTGATCTCGTACGGCTGCTCCATTGCCTTTTCAGCATCGGCGGTCGGCAGCGTAATCTGCAGTGCGGTGAATTTGCTATAGGTTGTGGTGACCATCAGGAAGATCAGGATCACCAGCAATACATCGATGAACGGAATCAGGTTGATTTCCGGATCTTCGCGGCCTTTGCCTCTGCGAAAGTTCATTCAGCGCCTCTTCCGTTACTTACGATCGCCGTGCACCGTATCGACGAATTTCACGGCTTGCTGTTCCATGTCGACGATGAAGCTGTCGACCAGCGCGCGGAAATGGCGATAGAAAACCAGTGTCGGCATCGCAATCGCCAGGCCGAAGCCGGTGTTGTACAGCGCGACGGAAATACCGTGGGCAAGTTGAGCGGGATTGGTGCCGCCTGCGTCCGTCGAGCCGAAAATCTCAATCATGCCGACGACCGTGCCGAACAGACCCATCAACGGCGCCAGGGTCGCAATGGTGCCGAGCGTGGTCAGAAAGCGCTCCAGGTCGTGCGCAGTACCTCGACCGGCTTCCTCGATGGATTCCTTCATCACCTCACGCGGCGCGTTGACGTTGCGCAGGCCCGCTGACAGCACGCGGCCCAGCGGAGAATTGCTTTCGAGGTTTTTGACGATCTCGGGCGTGATCTTGCCGTTGTGATAAACGCGGACGACTTCGTCAAGCAGATTCAAGGGCAGTAATCGCTGTCGGCGAAGGTACAATATTCGTTCGATGATGAGGGCTAATGCGATTACGGATGCGATCAGCAGCGGCCAGATCGGCCAGCCTGCGGATTGGATGATGGCGAGCAAAACAGGCTCCTTGGAACAAAATCAGTTGGGATGCAGAATGTATCGCTTTGAGCCGCCGCGAGCAAGCACTCGCAAGCACCAGGTTGAGAGCTGTGCGGATTTGCCCACAACCCAGTTCTGCACAGGCGTTGTGGATAACAATGTGAACAACTACTTCCGTTTCACCAGGAGTGCTTGATTTATAAGCGCTTCCCCTTGCTGTTCAGAAATGATACATGTTTCGATTACCGTCTTAAATCAATGACTTAGGAAAAACTTTTGCCGGGCGCGCTCGTTTATGACAGCAAAATGACGTATTTACGCGCCTGTGGACAGCTTTTCCCCTGAAAGACCGCATGAATCCTAGCGATAGTAAAGAGAACACAATAAATACGCCGGCCATGTTGACAGTTTCGGCCCTCAACCAGTCGGTAGCACGCATGTTGGAGCGCAATTTCCCTCTGACCTGGGTGTCGGGCGAAATTTCCAACTTCACGCGCGCGACGTCCGGACACTGGTACTTCACGCTCAAGGATGACGCCGCACAGGTGCGCGCCGTGATGTTTCGAGGCCGCGCGCAATTCGCCGGCTTCATGCCGCGTGAAGGCGACAAGGTCGAGGTGCGCGCGTTGGTAACACTGTACGCGCCACGCGGCGATTACCAGTTGAGCGTCGAAGCAATTCGCCGTGCCGGTGTCGGCAACCTGTACGAAGCCTTCCTTCAGTTGAAGGAAAAGCTCAATGCGGAAGGCTTGTTCGACCCGCTGCGCAAACGCACGTTGCCAATCTTTGCCAAGACCATCGGCATAGTCACGAGCCTGCAGGCGGCCGCTCTTCGCGACATCCTGACCACGCTGCGCCGCCGGGCCCCGCATGTGAATGTGATCCTGTACCCCACTCCCGTGCAAGGCGAAGGTGCGGCGCAGAAAATCGCACAGGCGATCAATACCGCCTCGGCCAGGGGCGAGTGCGAAGTGCTGCTGGTTTGCCGGGGCGGCGGCAGCATCGAAGACTTGTGGTCGTTCAATGAGGAAGTGGTTGCGCGCGCGATCGTGAATTGCGCGATGCCTGTCGTGTCCGGAGTCGGTCACGAGACTGATTTTACGATCGCGGATTTCGCCGCGGACCTGCGCGCGCCGACCCCGACCGCCGCCGCAGAGATGGCCGCAGCTCCCCGCACCGACTGGCTGGCGACGCTGGAAGCGCATGCCGACGACCTGAAGCGCGCCATGCATCGCCTGTTATCAAACGCATCGCAGACGGTGGACTGGATGTCGCGCCGTCTGGTAAGTCCTTTGGCCTACATCGCCCATGAGCGGACGAAGCTGCGAGGTTTGCAGGTAAACCTCGCGCATGCCACTCGCACGCCTCTCAACCGCGCCCGATATGCACTGACCCATTTGCAGACCCGGTTGGGCGGACAGATACCGAATGTCGCGGCACGCCGAAGCCGCGTCAATGAGCAGGCCCGGCGCATGGCAGCGCTGACATCTTCGCAAACGGCATTGCGCAGGCAGGCACTTGCCGCCCTTACAGCGCAGCTCGAATTGCTGAATCCACAGCGCACCCTTGAGCGCGGTTACGCAATGGTGATCGATCGCAAGGGCAAACTGGTGCGCTCGCCCGCCGAATTGCAACCGCGGCAAACGGTGACCGTGCGGTTGGCGGAAGGCACTGCAGAGGTGGGGATTGCAAGCGTCCAACCATCGTTGGACTGAATTCCGTCGGGTTCCCATGCCTCTTTGGGCATGGGTCAATGACGGTACCGATGCAGGCAAACTGCATCCGTCTTACAATAAAGGGCTTTCAAAAAATACATCACCCTACAGAAAGGACGCCATCATGGAACATAAGCTCCCTCCACTGCCTTATCCGAAAGACGCACTGCAGCCGCACATCTCCGCCGAAACGCTGGAGTATCACTACGGCAAGCATCATCAGGCCTATGTCACCAACCTGAACAACCTGATCAAGGGCACAGAATACGAAAACATGTCGCTCGAAGAGATCATCAAGAAATCTTCCGGCGGCGTGTTCAACAATTCGGCACAGGTCTGGAACCACACGTTCTTCTGGAACTGCATGAAGCCGAACGCCGGCGGCGCCCCGACCGGCGCAGTGGCTGACAAGATCAATGCCAAGTGGGGTTCCTTCGACAAGTTCAAGGAAGAATTCACCAAATCGGCTGTCGGCAACTTCGGTTCCGGCTGGACATGGCTGGTCAAGAAAGCGGACGGCTCGGTTGACATCGTCAACACATCCAACGCCGGCACACCGCTGACCAGCGCAGACACACCGCTG
>JAQGMD010000020.1 GCA_028292565.1 Burkholderia sp.
CTGCCTTCCCGATGCGCGGCGACCTCGCCAGGCGCGAACCGAAATGGGTGAAGGAATGGCAGGAGAAAAAGATCTATGACCGTATCCGCAAGGCCTCCAAAGGCCGCCCGAAATTCAACCTGCACGACGGCCCGCCGTATGCGAACGGCGACATCCACATCGGCCACGCGGTCAACAAGATCCTGAAGGACATGATCGTCAAGTCACGCAACATGGCGGGCTTTGACGCGCACTATGTGCCGGGCTGGGATTGCCACGGCATGCCGATCGAAATCCAGATCGAAAAACAATACGGCAAGAACCTTCCGGCCGCGGAAGTGCAGGCCAAGTCGCGCGCCTATGCAAGCGAACAGATCGAACGGCAGAAGAAGGACTTCATCCGCCTCGGCGTGCTCGGTCAGTGGGACCGTCCGTACAAGACCATGGATTTCGGCAATGAAGCCGACGAGATCCGCGCGCTCGGCGCCATTCTGGAAAAAGGCTATGTGTACCGCGGGCTGAAACCGGTCAACTGGTGCTTCGATTGCGGCTCGGCGCTGGCCGAAGCGGAAGTCGAATACCAGGACAAGCGCGACCCGGCGATCGACGTCGGCTTCCCGTTCGCGGAACCGGAAAAACTGGCGAAGGCGTTCGGCTTGCCGAAGCTGCCGACGGATCACGGTTATGCGGTGATCTGGACCACCACCCCGTGGACCATTCCTTCCAACCAGGCACTGAACGTGCACCCGGAAATCGACTACGCGCTGGTGCAGGTCGAACGTCACGGCAAGCCTACCCTGCTGCTGCTGGCGCAGGACCTGGTCGAACCGAGCCTGCAGCGCTACGGCATGGAAGGCAAAGTCATCGCCACCACCAAAGGCGAAGCGCTGTCCCTGATCAGCTTCAGGCATCCGTTCGCCGACGCCGACAAGGGCTATGACCGCCTGTCCCCGATCTACCTCGGCGACTACGTCACCCTCGACACCGGTACCGGCATCGTTCACTCGGCGCCGGCATACGGCGTGGATGACTTCATCTCCTGCAAATCGCATGGCATGAAAGATGACGACATCCTGAACCCGGTGATGGGCGACGGCAAATATGCGTCATGGCTGCCGTTCTTCGGCGGCATGACCATCTGGGAAGCGTCCAAACCGATCTGCGCCAAGCTGGAAGAAGTCGGCTCGCTGTTCAAACTGGTGATGTCCGATCACAGCTACATGCACTGCTGGCGCCACAAGACGCCGATCATTTACCGCGCGACTTCGCAATGGTTCGCCGGCATGGATGTGAAGCCGAAGGATGGCGGCCCCACCCTGCGCGAATCGGCGCTGGCGGGCATCGAGGCAACTACGTTTTATCCGGGCTGGGGCAAGGCCCGCCTGCATGGCATGATCGCCAATCGTCCCGATTGGACCCTGTCACGGCAGCGCCAGTGGGGCGTGCCGATGGCGTTCTTCGTGCACAAGGAAACGGGCGACCTGCATCCGCGCACGCCTGAACTGCTGGAAGAAGTTGCGAAACGCGTTGAGAAGAGCGGCATCGAAGCCTGGCAGGCACTCGATCCGAAGGAACTGCTTGGCGACGACGCTGCAAATTATGTGAAGAACAAGGATACGCTGGACGTCTGGTTTGACTCGGGTACCACGCACCAGACCGTGCTGCGCGGTTCGCATGCGGAAGAGTCGCAGTTCCCTGCCGACCTGTACCTCGAAGGCTCGGACCAGCATCGCGGCTGGTTCCATTCTTCGCTGCTGACTTCGTCGATGATCAATCGCTGCCCACCCTACAAGGCGCTGCTGACGCACGGCTTCGTGGTCGATGGCGAGGGCAAGAAAATGTCCAAGTCCAAAGGCAATGTGGTCGCGCCGCAGAAGGTATCCGACACGCTCGGCGCCGAGATCCTGCGCCTGTGGGTGGCGGCGACCGACTACTCCGGCGAGCTGTCGATCTCCGACGAAATCCTGAAACGCGTGGTGGAGTCATACCGGCGCATCCGCAACACGCTGCGCTTCTTGCTGGCGAATACGTCCGACTTCAATCCGGCTACCGATGCGGTGCCGATCGCGGACATGCTCGACATCGACCGCTATGCCATCGCCCGCATGGACGAATTGCAGAAGGAAATCGGCCAGCATTTCGAGGCCTATGAATTCCAACCGGTGGCGGCGAAGCTGCAGATGTATTGTTCCGAGGACCTGGGCGGCTTCTATCTCGACATCCTGAAGGACCGGCTATACACCGGCGGCGCCACATCGAAAGCGCGCCGCTCCGCGCAAACCGCTATCTGGAATATCACCAACGCGCTGCTGCGCCTGATGGCGCCGATGATGTCGTTCACTGCGGAAGAAGCGTGGGAAGTGTTCGCCGACAAGGAGACTTACGCCGCCAGCGACGAAACGATTTTCACGCAGACCTATTACCAACTGCCTGAAGTTGCCGACGGTCCTGCGCTGCTGGCCAGGTTTGCCACATTGCGCGAACTGCGCACTGAAGTCACCAAGCAGATGGAAGAAGTCCGTATCGCCGGCGGCATCGGTTCGTCCCTGCAAGCCGAGCTCGAGATCAAGGCCAGCGGCGACAAATACGCATTGCTGCAGAGCCTGGGCGATGACCTGAAATTCGTGTTCATCACGTCGCAGGCCAAGGTCACCCAGGTGGGCAGCCCGGCGGAAGAGGCGGTCGTCGTCACGCCGTCCGCGTATCAGAAGTGCGAGCGTTGCTGGCACTATCGCGCCGATGTCGGTGCGCATGCTGACCATCCGGGCATCTGCGGACGATGTGTCGCCAACCTGTTCGGCAGCGGTGAAGCACGCAAGGTCGCCTGAACGCTTATCTGAGTCAGAAACCTCCCCGTCATTCCGGCGCAAGCCGGAATGACTCACACAAAAACGATAATATGGCCAATCAACGCATCTTTTCCTCCAGTCCGAGTTCCAGCCTCACCCCATGGCTCGGGATTGCCGCCATTGTGGTGGTGCTCGACCAGATCACGAAAATCGCCATCACCCGTGCGTTCAGTTTCGGCGAATCGCTGCCGCTGACATCCTTCTTCAACCTGGTACTCACTTATAACAAGGGTGCGGCGTTCAGCTTCCTCGCGTCCGAGTCCGGCTGGCAGCGTTATTTTTTCACCGCCATCGCCGTCGCGGCGGTCCTCTTCATCATCTATCTGCTCAAGCGCCATCCCGGTCAACGCCTGTTCGGCTTCGCGCTGTCCCTGATCCTTGGCGGCGCTATCGGCAACCTGATCGATCGCGTGCTGTACGGCCATGTGATCGACTTCCTCGATTTCCATGTCAACAACTGGCACTGGCCCGCCTTCAACGTCGCCGATAGCGCGATTTTCGTGGGCGCCGGCCTGTTCATCTATGACGAGCTGCGTCGCTCCAGGAAATAAGCACCTGTTACACTTGTCGCGTCTGTCACAGCATTCCAGGAGGCCTAATGGATCTCGCCGGTAAAAAAATCGTCCTCGGACTGACCGGGGGCATTGCCTGCTATAAGGCCGCCGATTTCACTCGCAGGCTGACCAAGGCCGGCGCATCGGTGCAGGTAGTGATGACACAGGCGGCAACGCAGTTCATCACGCCGGTGACGATGCAGGCACTGTCGGGCAACCCGGTCTATGTAGACCAGTGGGATGCGCGCGTCAATAACAACATGCCGCACATCGATCTCACCCGCGGCGTCGATGCGCTCGTCATTGCACCCTGCTCCGCGGACTTCATGTCGAAGCTGGCGCACGGTGGCTGCGACGACCTGCTGTCCACCCTGTGCGTGGCGCGCCCGATTACCTTGCCTCTGATGATCGCGCCGGCGATGAACGTCGAAATGTGGCAAAACCCGGCGACGCAGCGCAATCTGAACCTGCTCAAGGAAGACGGCATCCTGATCATGGGTCCGGACGCCGGCGAACAGGCCTGCGGCGAAACCGGCATGGGCCGCATGCTCGAGCCGGAGCACCTGCTGGAAGAAGTGATCGCCGCATTGCACGTCAAACTCCTGGCCGGCAAGCAGATCCTGATCACCGCCGGACCGACTTTCGAACCGATCGATCCTGTACGCGGCATCACCAACCTGTCCTCGGGCAAAATGGGTTATGCAATCGCGCGGGCGGCACGTGAAGCCGGCGCCGACGTAACGCTGGTATCAGGTCCGACCGCACTGCCCCGGCCTTACGGCGTGCGCCGCATCAACGTCCATACCGCTCAACAAATGCATGATGTCGTGATGTCGCATGCGACCGCGAAGGATGTTTTCATCGCTGTTGCGGCGGTTGCCGACTGGCGCGTCGCCAACGCGAGCGAGCAAAAATTGAAGAAGAATGCGGAAGGCAAGGTCCCGGATTTACAGTTTGAAGAAAATCCGGATATCCTTGCCTCGGTCGCTGCGCTGCCGGACAAGCCGTTTTGTGTGGGCTTCGCCGCGGAGTCGGAGCAGCTGCTGCGCTACGGCGAAGAGAAACGCAAGAAGAAAGGCGTGCCGCTGCTGGTCGGCAATATCGGTCCGCAGACCTTTGGCCAGGACCAGAATGAACTGGTGCTGTTCGACGATCAGGGTCATACGAAAATTCCGCGCGCAGACAAGCAGGACCTGGCACGGCAACTTATCGCCGAGATCGCCAGGCGTATCTGACTGACCCGCATCTGATTTGACCGCAACCTCGTTGCGTACCTGTGCAATCGCGGGTGCGTGATTTTATTTTGATTACCATGAAAACCATAGACGTAAAAATCCTCGACCCGCGCATGAAAGAACAATTGCCCGCCTATGCGACGACGGGCAGCGCAGGCCTCGACCTGCGCGCATGCCTCGATGCGCCGCTCACCATCAAGCCGGGTGAAACGCATCTTGTTCCGACCGGCCTGTCGATTCATATCGGCGATCCCGGCTATGCTGCAATGATCCTGCCGCGTAGCGGCATGGGTCACAAGCACGGCATCGTGCTCGGCAACCTGGTCGGACTGATCGATTCCGACTACCAGGGCCAGCTGATGGTATCGACCTGGAACCGCGGGCAATCGGAATTCACGCTCAATCCGATGGAACGTCTGGCACAATTGGTAATCGTTCCCGTACTGCAGGTTGGTTTCAACGTGGTCGAAGAGTTCGCCGACAGCGAACGCGGCGCGGGTGGATTCGGCAGTACCGGAAAACATTGAACGGAATGAGGGAGACAGTTATGCGTGGTCCAGTATCATCAGCTTCACTACCAGCAGCTTCAGTTCAGAAACAGCCGGCCCCCGCCGCTACGCGCCTGGCCCGACTGTTGCCGATCGCATTGCTGGTGACTGCCTGTACCAGCGTCCCGCTGACGCCCGCCCCTCAGGCGCCGCAGGCACCTCAGCCGACGCAGCCGGGCGCACCGGTGACGCCGCCTGTGAGTGCAGCCGAAGAGCAGGCGTTGCGCTCCCTGATCTCCCAACATGATCGTTTATATCGCGTCGCCGCTCCCCTGCTGGTCAACAATCCGCAGCTCTGCAAGAGCAACGCGCGCAACCTGCTCGGCTTCACCGCCAAGAACAAGTATTCCTATTCGTCGGAATTTACCAATGCCGCGCAATATGCGATCGGACTAGGCGATCGTCTGCAGGTGATGGGCATCCTCGCCGGCAGCGGCGCAGCGCGTGCCGGAATCCGGCGCGGCGACAACCTGGTTGCAGTGGAAGACCAGCCCCTGCCTCAGGGTGAGAATGCTGAACGCCAGGCGGCCGTCGTGCTGGCGCCGCTGGTCACCGGCCGTTCGAGTGTGAAGCTGACGGTGCTGCGCAACGGCGCCAACGTCTCTGTGGATGTGCCGCTCACCTATGCCTGCGCATTCGGCATCGAGCTCGGCAATGCGGACATCGTGAATGCCTACAGCGACGGGCACCGCGTACTGGTCACGCGCGGCATGATGGGCGCGGCCCGTACCGATGATGAACTGGCATACGTGCTGGCCAAGGAAATGGCGCACAACGCACTGGCGCACGCGAGCAGGCAAAAGACGAGTGCAACGGTTGGCGGCATTATCGACAACCTGGTCCGCATTCGTCCGGACATGAGCACCATGGTCGGCACAGCGGGAATCAGGCCTATGCCGGTGGACCTGGATACGACGGCCGACAAACTGTCGCTGTATATGCTGGCACGTGCGGGCTACAACATCGACAACGTCGTGCCTTTCTGGCGGCGATTGGCGACTGAGTATCCGGCCAGCGTGTCGACCAGCTATACGGCGCTGCATCCCAACACCGCGCAACGCA
>JAQGMD010000048.1 GCA_028292565.1 Burkholderia sp.
TGACGTTATGTTGTGAGCTTGCATTATTTCATGAATGGCCCCCAGGTCGGCTCACGAACGTCGCCGGCCTGGGTGGTTAAACGATGCTTCACGCGGCCGTCCACCGACACTACCGCGAGCGAACCGCGACGGCCCGATTCGGTTGCATACATGATGTACCTGCCGTTAGGCGCGAAACTGGGCGACTCGTCCTTCGCCGTATCGGACAAGCGTTGTTCCTGGCCGTTGGTCAGGTCCAGCGCATACAGTTGGAAGCGACCGTCGCGCCGGGAGACAAACGCGAGCGTCTTGCCGTCGGGCGAAACGCGTGGGCTGATGTTGTAGCTGCCATTGAATGTGATGCGCTGCGCGTCGCCGCCGGAGGCACTCATCTTGTAGATCTGCGGACCACCACTGCGGTCGCTGGTGAAATATATGTTCTGGCCGTCAGCAGAGAATTGCGGTTCGGTGTCGATGCCATTGGTGTTGGTGAGACGACGCAGGCCGCCGCCATCGGAATTCACCGCGTACACCTGGGTCAGTCCGTCGCGCGACAATGCCAACGCGAGTTTCGATCCGTCCGGCGACCACGAAGGCGCCGAGTTGCTGCCTTTGTAGTTGGCGAGGACGGTACGCTGACGGTTCACCAGGTTCTGCACGTACACCACCGGCTTCTTGTTTTCGAAGGACACATACGCGACCCTGGTGCCGTCCGGCGACCAGGCCGGGGAAATGATAGGCTCGTTCGAACGCAATGCCATCTGCGTGCCTTCACCGTCCGAGTCGGCGACTTCCAGGCGATACTCGTTCCCGACCTTGGTGACATATGCGATGCGCGTGGCGAAAGCGCCGCGCACGCCGATCAGCTTTTCATAGATATCGTCTGCGATCTTGTGCGCAGCGACCCGCAGTCGGTCGGGGCCCGCAGCCTGCCCAAAGCCCGATAGCTGGGCCGACTTCAGGGTATCCACCAGTCGATAGCGGACATCGAAGCGGCCGTCCGCCAGGCGCTGTACGCTGCCAACCACGAGCGCATCCACCCCGCGCGTCTTCCATTCATCGAAATTGATCTGCGTGGTTTCCGACATCGCATTGCCGGTATCGACGATTTTGAAGTAGCCGCTGCGGTCAAGATCGGCCTTGATGATGGCAGTGACCTGTTGCGGAGCGATTGACTCGTCCGCAAAGGCGGCAATCGCGATCGGTATCTGGTTGGCGCCGACGCCGGACGTTTCGACTCTCAATTGTGCATGGACCAGCGTGCTGGCGGAGAAGGCGAGCACGACGAGTCCGCGTAGGAAGAAGTTTTTTGTCATAGTTGGTTACTGGTCTTTTGGTCTGTGTATGCCGATAAAGGTCGATGGTACAGCACCCGATTTATCCTTGGGGTAAGGCTGCGACTTCTCAATCGCTCGTTTGACGGCCTCGTCAAAGCCGGGCACACCCGAAGATTTAACTTTGCGCATACCGGCCACCGATCCATCCGGCAACAATTGGACCTCGTATTCCACCGCTTGATTCCCGGTCATTGCATCCGAAACATTGAAGTTGATGTTCGATTTGATTTTCGCGCCTACACGCTGCGCATAGCTCGCATCGCCGCGGCCGCCTTGGGATTTGGGAGCATCGCCTGCACCGCCTGTCCCGGCCACGCCGGTAATGCGGCGCATCTCCTCATCACGCGCTTTGGCCAGCAACTGTTCCTCCGCTTCGTCCTCTTTGCGTTTTTTCTCGGCGGCAGCCTTCTTCGCCTGCGCTTCTTTCTCCAGCCGCTCTTTTTCCTCGGCCTTTTTCTTTGCGAGCTTTTCTTCTTCTTCCTTCTGTTTCTGCTTCTTGAGCCGTTCTTCTTCTTCTTTTTTGAGCTTGGCCTGTTTCTCTTCCTCGGCTTTTTGTTTCGCCAGTTTTTCTTCTTCGAGACGCTTTTGCTCCGCTTTACGCTTTTTCTCCTGTTCAAGCGCGATATCCGGCTTGGCAACCGGCGGCTCGGGTTTGATGACAGGCGGCTCTTTTACTTCCTGTTTTGGCGCTTCTTTGACTTCAGGTTTTGGTTCTGGTTCCGCCACAGGCCGGGGCTGCGGCGCGGCCTCGCGTGTTTGCGGACTCCAGACCTCAGCCTCGATGGCAATTGGTGTTTCGCTCTGCCAGCGTATGCCGATCCAGAGAAAGGCCACCAATGCGGCATGCACCAGCGCCGCAAGCGTAATCGCACGCCAGCGTCCAGGTTCCTTCGGTACGGTATAGGGGGTTGCGTCGATCATAGAGCCATCACTGTTTGGTCGCGAGCCCCACCCGGTTGATACCGAGTTTCTTCGCTTCGGAGATCACCTGGATCACCTCATCGTATTTAATGTCCTTGTCGGCCGAGATCATCACCGGCATATCCGGATTGGCTTCATGGAATGCCGATAGTTTCTGCAGCAGCGCAAAGCGGTTAGCCGTTTTTTCCTGCAGTCCGCTGCCGCTCTTCTGTCCATTGATGCCGATGGTGGCGCTGGTATCCGGCTTGAGCACGATCTGAATGTACTCCGTCGGTGGCAGCGCTGACTTGCTCGCGGTCGGCAGGTTGATGACACCCGGATTCGTCAGCGGCGCAGCTACCATGAAAATGACGAGCAATACCAGCATCACGTCGATATACGGCACGACGTTTATTTCGGACTTGAATTTGCGGGTGCGTCCGCCGCGCATGGAAGTGTTCGCCATTAGCGCGCCTGCCGTTGCAAGATGTTGGAAAACTCTTCGATGAAGCTTTCAAAGCGAATCGCCAGGCGATCGATGTCATGCGAATAGCGGTTGTAGGCGACCACAGCGGGGATCGCGGCAAACAGTCCGATGGCGGTTGCAATCAGCGCTTCCGCAATGCCAGGCGCCACCGAGGCGAGCGTCGCCTGCTGCACATTGGCCAGGCCGCGAAACGCGTTCATGATGCCCCACACGGTCCCGAACAAACCGACGTACGGCGACACCGAGCCCACCGACGCGAGGAAAGCCAGGTGCGATTCCAGCGCATCCATCTCACGTTGGTAGGCTGCGCGCATCGCGCGCCGCGCACCATCGACCAGGCTGCCTTGATCGGCCGCGCCCCTGCTTGCGAACGACATTTTGATCTTGTTGAACTCGCTCATGCCCGACTCGAAAATACGCTCCAGGGCGCCGCTGTCGCCCGCGCTTTTGCGTCGATTCGAAGTGGCGTCTTCGTACAGCGAGTTAAGATTGCCGCCCGACCAAAAGGCGCGCTCGAAATCCTCGGTCTGCGTCTGCGCGTTTTTGATCGCGAACATTTTCCGGAAAATATATGTCCAGCTCATGATCGAAACCACTAACAGCAACGCCATCACAAGTTGCACGAGTAGCGAGGCATTGCTGATGAGGGTGATGAAGGAAAGATCTTGTGTAACGGTCATGGCTTATCTTTAAAGGCTGAAAGACTGATTGTATTCGCAAAGGCAGCTCATCCGACTCTCGTCGTCAGCACTGCGCGATAGGGGGTCACCCGGCATCTCTTATTTTCGCTAATACGTCGTCCGGGATTGGACTGGGCCTGAATGTCTCGGCATCCACGCAACCGACCCTGATGCGTCCGGTGCTGAGCAACTGCATCTGCGTGCCGCTCATGCGCCAGGCCTGTTGCACGAATTGTACCGAAGCTTTGCCCAGCTTTTCTATTGTTACAGTTAGTTTCAGTTCATCGTCCAGCCTGGCCGGAGCATGGTAATCGACGGCTGTGCTTTTGACGACAAACATCACGCGATGCGACTCCGTGAGCGCCTGCTGGCTCACGCCTGCGGCGCGCAGCCATTCGGTCCGCGCGCGCTCGAAGAACTTCAGATAGTTCGCATAAAAGACCACGCCGCCGGTATCGGTATCTTCGTAATACACGCGGATGGTCCAGGTAAACTCCGGGGCCATCATCGAATCCGTCCGAGGCCCTGCGTCCTGCGTGTTGATCATTCGTTAAAGATTCCGCTTGATTGTGAAGGGTGAAAATGCCTGGCAGGTGGGCATCATTTCGATGTAGTTGATATTCACATGCGGCGGCAGGGTCGCAATCCAGTACGCGCTTTCCGCAATATCTTTCGCCGTCAGCGGCACGGTGCCTTCGTATACCTTGGCCGCCGCCGCATCGTTCTTGAGTCGCACGTTGGAAAACTCGGTGCCTCCGCAAAGGCCGGGCGCGATATTCGTCGCGCGTACACCAGTGCCGACCAGGTCCGCACGGAGGTTAAGCGTGAACTGGTCGACGAAGGCCTTGGTGGCGCCATACACATTCCCTCCCGGGTAGGGGTAGGCGCCCGCGACTGATCCGAGATTGATGACGGTGCCACGGCCACGTGCAACCATATCCGGCAGCACCAGGCGTGTAATTGTGACCAGGCCCTTGCAGTTCGTGTCGATCATCGTCTCCCACTCTTCGAGCGACGCCTTATGCGCGGGCTCGATGCCGAGCGCGAGACCGGCATTGTTGATGAGTACATCGATTTCCTTCCAGTCGGCGGGCAGCGCAGCAATACCCTTCTCGACCGACGCCTTTTGAGTCACATCCATTTCAATCGGCAGTATCAGCGGTCCGAGTTCTGCAGCAAGGGCATCCAGACGTTCTTTTCGACGGCCGGTAGCAATCACTTTGTGACCTTGACTCACAAACTTGCGCGCCATCTCGGCGCCGAAGCCGGATGTAGCCCCTGTAATCAACACAATCATGAGATGTCCTTAATGTAGGTTCGCAGAATCCCAAAATTGTAGCCGAATGGCGAAATTGTGCCCCGGGCCATGCTCCGGCTGGAGCGTGGGGCGCCTGCCGTCTTGCTGAAATCGCCGGCGTATCTTACAATTTACAACCATTTCATCTCACGTAACTGGCGAAAAGCCGGACCGACGGTCCCGGCGACAAGGTGGAAACCCACCGGGGAACGTGAGAATTCTTAGCCGTTCGCCTGGGCAGCCACAAATGGAACGCACGACTGAGGCTGCCTGTCACTTTTTCCCATGGCCCTCATTCGATTCAGAGTTTCCGACAAAGAGCCGGTGCGCTTTTTCGCTTAGCCCGACACGCGCGCGGGACTTTTGTTTTAAGCTCACGGCAACCCGGTTTTGCATATTCAATCGATTGGAGTTTTTCATGTTCGCAAAAGACCACACCATCGCCAAAGTTGATCCTGAACTTTGGTCTGCCATTCAATCCGAAAACGAGCGCCAGCAAGATCACATCGAACTGATCGCATCGGAAAACTACACCTCGCCCGCGGTGATGGAAGCGCAAGGCTCGCAACTCACCAACAAATATGCGGAAGGCTATCCCGGCAAGCGCTACTACGGCGGCTGCGAATTCGTCGACATCGCCGAGACGCTGGCGATCAACCGCCTGAAGGAATTGTTCGGCGCCGAAGCCGCCAACGTGCAGCCAAATTCCGGCTCGCAGGCGAACCAGGGCGTGTTCTTCGCCATGCTGAAACCGGGTGACACCATCATGGGTATGTCGCTGGCGGAAGGTGGCCACCTGACCCACGGGATGGCCCTCAACATGTCCGGCAAATGGTTTAATGTCGTTTCGTACGGTTTGAACGAAAAAGAGGAAATCGATTACGAAGCGATGGAGCGCCTCGCGCGCGAGAAGAAGCCGAAGCTGATCATCGCCGGCGCATCCGCTTATGCATTGCGCATCGACTTCGAGCGCTTCGCCAAAATCGCGAAAGAAGTCGGCGCCTATTTCATGGTTGACATGGCGCACTACGCCGGCCTGATCGCCGCAGGCGTTTATCCGAACCCGGTGCCGCATGCCGACTTCGTCACCTCCACTACGCACAAATCGCTGCGCGGACCGCGCGGCGGCTTCATCCTGATGAAAGCCGAGCATGAAAAGGCCATCAATTCCGCCATTTTCCCCGGCATCCAGGGTGGTCCGCTGATGCATGTGATCGCCGGCAAGGCGGTCGCATTCAAGGAGGCCCTGACCCCTGAGTTCAAGGGTTACCAGGAACAAGTCTTGAAGAACGCGGATGCATTGGCCAAGGCGCTGATCGCGCGCGGCTTACGCATCGTATCCGGCCGCACTGAATCGCACGTCATGCTGGTCGACCTGCGCGCCAAAAAGATTACCGGCAAGGAAGCGGAAGCGATCCTCGGCAGCGCGCATATGACTTGCAACAAAAACGCGATCCCGAATGATCCGGAAAAGCCGTTCGTCACATCCGGCATCCGTCTCGGCAGTCCAGCGATGACCACGCGCGGCTTCAAGGAAGCGGAAGCAACCAAGGTCGGCAACCTGATAGCTGACGTGCTCGACAATCCGCACGATGCCGCGACAATTGAACGGGTCAAAGCGGAAGTCAGGAAATTGACGGAGCTATTCCGTGTCTATGCATAAAATGTAACACCTCGCACGCCGTCCGTCGTAAAAAAGCTCCCGGCTGTCGGCCGGGAGCGGGTCTGAAAAGGATGTTGCGTAGCGTTACTTGATATTTTCAGAAATCGGGAAGAGAATTATTCATCTGACAACTAATGAGCCCGACGGGCTCATTGTCATCACCTCGGTGTAAGGCGCCCAGCGACCAATATGAGATGTCCCTTCTGTCATCATGACGACACCCAGGTAATCGACACGCGCGTGTCTGAGGAGGGGGATACGATACGCCGTCGCCGCCGTTGCGCCCACTGTGATAAGCGCTTTACCACTTACGAACGCATTGAGCTTGCGATGCCGGTCATCGTCAAGAAAAACGGCAGCCGTACCGATTTCGACTCGGCCAAACTGCGTGCCAGCCTGATGTTAGCGCTACGCAAGCGTCCAGTTTCTGCGGAAGCGGTTGACGCCGCCATTCACCGTATCGAAGAAAAATTGTTGTCCAGCGGAGCCCGCGAGGTGATATCCGGCCACATCGGCGAACTGGTCATGCGAGAACTCAAACGACTCGACAAGATCGCGTATATCCGCTTTGCATCCGTATATAAGAGCTTTGAGGATGTGGCGGAGTTCCAGGACGCGATCGCGGAAGTCGGTCGAGAACGTAAATCCCCAAGTAAGTAACTGATTCGGCGCCAAGTTCTGGCGATGGTTTATTTCGACATAAATGTTGTCAAAAGAACAATATTTTGAAATGGTAGGGTTGAGGCGAAGGAAATTTGGGCATGAGTAAGCGACCGCAGGATGGATTTTCGTTGATCGAGGTACTTATATCGATCTTCGTGCTGGCGATAGGTGTGATCGGCGTAGCCGGCATGCAACTGACTGCGTTGCGGTCCACGCAGCAGTCAGGTTTCCAGACAGCCGCTATGCAACTTGCCTCCGAAATGGCCGACAGAATGCGAACCAACTATAGCCAGACCAGGATGGACCCCATCGAAAATCCTTTCCTTAAAGTGGACTACTCCTCGCAAAACGGCGACCCGAAAGCGCCGGACACCCTTTGCTACGCAGACGCGAATTGCAATCCGGAAACGCTCGCGAAATTCGATATCTACGAATGGGAAAAGCGGATAAGGGCAGCATTGCCGGGCGGCCGGGCCGTGATATGCCGCGATGCGAACCCATGGGATAACGCTGCCGGCGCATTGACATGGACATGCAACGGCGGAGGCGGAGATAACGCATCTGTCGTCATCAAAGTCGGCTGGCGTGCAAAGGGGAAGAATCCGGACGGCAGTTCAATAGCCGACGAAAGCATACCTTTCCCGCCAAGCCTGGCGATTACCGTCAAGCCCTACATCCAATGAGCGAGGACACAGTGACAAGACATACACGCGGCTCTAACGCTTCGCCAGCGATACGCCAGGCCGGTTTGTCGCTCGTTGAACTGATGATCTCCATCGCGTTGGGGCTTTTCGTTGTGGTCGCTGCGACGGCATTGTTGCTATCCACCAAAGCGGGGTACGTTACCCAGGATGACAACGCCCGGATTCAGGAAACTGGCCGCCATGCGATCGAGATGATCACACGCGCCGTGCGCCAGGCCGCTTATGAAAATTGGGATAGTGAGGAAGCGCCGATCGTTACGACGACCGCGATGAGTGCAAACATCGACGGCCTCGATGCCAGTCGCCCGACGTACAAATCCATCGGAATGAGATCCCTGTCGACCGACGGCGTTGTCAATGGCAGTGACATCCTTGCGGTAGGATTCTTTGGGGCAGGCCAGGACAAAAAAGGTGATGGAACGATGCTGAACTGCGGCGGCTTCAGTGTGCCTGCCGCGACTTCGCAGTCGGACGCCGAAGCGGCGCGAGCATGGAACATCTTCTACGTCGGCGTTGCGGAAAGCGGTGTGCCGCAACTCTACTGCAAATACGGACGGGACAAGACATGGTCTACCGAGACGATTGCCAGTGAAGTCGAGTCATTTCAGGTGCTGTACGGCCTGGACACCACGAATGACGGTATTCCAGATAATTTCGTCAACGCGACCGAGGTTAACAAGTCGCCCGGCAACTGGAAAAAAGTAGCCGTGATCAAAATCTCCCTTTTGCTGCGCGGAGGGGAGAAATCACGTTCCGACGCTCTGACCACTCAATACGATCTGTTTGGAAAGGACTATGCGGACAGGTACGCAGCATCAGATTCCGGTACGAGCATTAAAGAATCCGATTTGAATGCGGATAAAAACCGGGCCAGGAAATTATTCACCACGACTATTCATTTGCGGAACCAACCGGTGCGGGCCCCAGCATGAAGAGAATTTCTAAAGCGCGCTGCGCAGCGGCCGCAACACCAGCTACCCGTCCAGAGGGCCTCTTTACCCGTCAGCAAGGCGCGTCGCTCGTCGTCTCACTGTTGATGCTGGCTGCAAC
>JAQGMD010000077.1 GCA_028292565.1 Burkholderia sp.
TCATGGGCCCGATGGATGCGTTGCTCGACTCCTTCGTCAAGCAACACCGGATGAAACTGCCGGGGACAAAATATAACCCGTGTTATCGCATAGTTAAATAACCGGTTTCTTGCGGGGCACCGCCCTATGCCTGCGGAACGGCACAGGCTTGCAAGCCTGTCTCCCGTTATTGGATGGGGGTAGAGTGCCTGCTATGCGATCGCATCCGCAGTTTGGATGGGTAGGATGTAGGTTGGGATCTGCGACGCGCGTGCCAATCCCAACACACTGCACCCCGTGCGGCTGATGGCTCTGTTCTGCGGTGGGACGTTGGGATTGGCATCCGACCTCCGGCTGCTCGAATCGAAGACAACGTACAGCCAGCGCGCGGGCACGGAGTGCCCACGCTACGAATTACTTAACCCGCCTCGCCAACGCCAGCAATTCCCCCACGATCCCCCGTCGGAACGCCAGCACGCAAAGAATAAAGATAAACCCGGTCACGATCGTAACCGATTCACCAATCGACTTGAACCATTCGATACTGGTCAAAGCCGCCAGCCAGCTCCCCAGATCGCCAAGCTTGTTTTCCAGGAGGATGATGACGATGGCGCCGACTATCGGCCCGGCGATGGTGCCCAGGCCGCCAACCAGTGTCATCAAGACCACCAGCCCGGACATGCTCCAATGGACATCGGTCAGCGTTTCAAAGCCCAACACGACTGTCTTGGTGGCGCCCGCCAGCCCAGCCAGCGCAGCAGACAGCACGAAAGCGAGTAGCTTGAACCTGTCGACGTTGTAGCCTAGCGAAATCGCACGCGGCTCGTTTTCCTTCACGGCTTTCAGGACCTGCCCGAACGGCGAATGAATGGTGCGCACAATCAGGGCAAACCCGGCAACGGCGATCGCCAACACCACGTAATACAGCGTGATGTCGCTCGACAGGCTGATCATCCCAAGCAATTGGCCACGTGGCACACCCTGCAGCCCGTCCTCGCCGCCTGTGAAAGGCGTCTGCAGGAAGACAAAGTAAAGCATCTGCGCCAGCGCCAGCGTAATCATCGTGAAGTAAATGCCCTGCCGCCGAATCGCCAACGCCCCCATCACCAGGCCAATCAGGGCTGCGAACCCGGTACCCATCAAAAGGCCAATCTCGAACGGCATGCCCATGTTCTTCAATGCATGGCCAGTGATGTATCCCGCCCCGCCGAAGAACGCCGCATGACCGAACGACAGCAGCCCGGTAAATCCGATCAGCAAATTGAATGCGCAAGCAAACAATGCGAAACAGAGCACCTTCATCAGGAACACCGGATAGGCGAAGAATGGCGCCGCCAATGCCATGGCGAGTGCGATTACATATATGACTTTTCTGTTCATCCTCGTGCTCCTCTTATTTTTCTTTACCGAACAAACCGGCCGGACGAATCATCAGGACAATCGCCATGATGATGAACACCACAGTCGCCGACAGTTCCGGATAGAACACGCGGGTAAGACCTTCTACGATACCCAGCCCGAGACCGGTAACGATCGATCCAAGGATGGAACCCATGCCACCAATGACCACCACCGCGAATACCGTGATGATCAGGGTCGATCCCATCAGGGGCGACACCTGGATGATCGGGGCGGCGAGCACACCGGCAAACGCCGCCAGTGCGACGCCGAAGCCGTAGGTCAAAGTCACCATCAACGGCACATTGATACCGAAGGCTTCGACCAGTTTGGGATTTTCCGTGCCGGCGCGCAGGTAGGCGCCGAGCTTGGTTTTCTCGATCACGTACCAGGTCAGCAGGCACACAACCACTGAAGCGAGCACCACCCAGGCACGATACTTCGGCAGGATCATGAAACCGAGATTAAACGCGCCCGACAATGCCTCCGGCACTGAATACGGCTGGCCGGATACGCCATAAAATGAGCGGAACAAACCTTCCAGCATGAGCGTAATGCCGAACGTGAGCAGCAGCCCATACAAGTGATCGAGCTTGTACAGCCAACGCAGCATGGTTTTTTCAATGATGATGCCGAACACACCGACCACCACCGGCGCCAGCGCCAGCATCACCCAGTAATTCAGTTGGAAGTAATTCAAGCCCATCCACGCGAAGAACGCACCCATCATGTACAACGCACCATGGGAAAAATTGATCACGTTGAGCAGGCCGAAGATAACCGCGAGGCCCAACGACAGCATCGCGTAAAACGATCCATTGACCAGTCCGAGCAACAACTGGCTCAACATCGCTTGCAAGGGAATGCCGAAAATATCCATAACGACTTATGAAGGGAACGCTATTAGTCTGTAGGCGGATTGAGCGAGCGCAGGCACTCGTGCGCGCGCGCATTATTCCTTCCCCCAAGCAGGAGGAAGGAATGCAGTGACGTTGGTACTGCTAGCTTATTTCCAAAGCGCGCACTTGGTCTCAGCCTTGGTCGTATAAGCCTGGGCTGCAGGAATCGTCTGAGCCACTTTGTAGTAGTCCCATGGGTACTTGGATTCCGACGGCTTCTTCACTTCCATCAGGTACATGTCATGCGCCATGCGGCCGTCCGGACGAATTTCGCCGTTCTTTGCGAAGAAGTCATTGACCTTGGTCTTCTTCATTTGCGCCATGACCTTGTCTGACTCGTCGGTTCCGGCGGCCTTCACGGCATTCAGGTAGTGCATGGTCGCGGAATAATCGGCGGCCTGCAGCATCGACGGCATCCTCTTATTCTTCTCAAAGAAGCGCCTCGCCCATTTGCGCGAGTCGTCATTCTGGTCCCAATACCAACCATCGGTCAGGTACATCCCCTGGGTCAGGTTCAGCCCGAGCGAGTGAATGTCATTGATGAAAACCAGCAAACCGGCAAGCTTCATCGTTTTGGTGATGCCGAATTCGTTGGCGGCCTTTACCGAATTGATGGTGTCGCCGCCGGCATTGGCCAGGCCAAGAATCTGTGCTTTGGACGATTGCGCCTGCAACAGGAATGAGGAGAAGTCAGATGCCGACAACGGGTGCTTGACGCTGCCCACGATCTTGCCGCCGGCAGCCTTCACCACATCCGACGTATCCTTCTCGAGTGACGCGCCGAATGCATAGTCGGCAGTCATGAAGTACCAATCCTTACCACCCTGCTTAACAATCGCGCCGCCGGTACCTCTCGCGAGGGCAACCGTGTCATAAGCGTAGTGAACGGTATAAGGCGAACATTCTTCATTAGTCAGGCGCGCGCTCGCTGCACCGATCGAGATGAACGGCCTTTTCTTTTCCGCTGCGACTTTCGCCATCGACAGGCTGGTGCCGGAATTGGTACCACCAACCAGCATAGCCACACCCTGCTGGTCGAACCACTCGCGCGCCTTGCTGGCAGCGATGTCGGCCTTGTTCTGATGGTCAGCTGTGATCAGCTCGATCTTCTTGCCGTTGACGCTGCCGCCGAAATCCGCAATCGCCATTTTGATGGCTTCCGCACCGGCGTTGCCGTCGATATCGGAATAGAGGCCGGACATGTCGGTAATGAAGCCGATCCTGACCATGTCGCCAGATATTTGTGCCGAAGCGGATGCAGCGAAACCAGTGCTGAATGCAGCCGCAACTGCTACCGTGATTGCCTTTGAATTGAATTTCATGACTTCTCCTCTTTTATAGATGTTGTAACAGCGACGACAGCAACGTATTGCAAATCCGTTTCAGACACCCAGCAGTTCGTTCAGTACAGGCATCTTGGATTCCAATTCAGCAGAAGCAAAGGTCTCGACGATCTGCCCATGCTCCACCACATAAAACCGGTCCGCCAATGGCGCGGCGAACCGGAAATTCTGCTCGACCATCACGATCGTGTAGCCTTTGGCTTTCAACGTCGTGATCATGCGCGCCAGCGCTTGCACGATGACCGGAGCCAGGCCCTCGGAAATCTCGTCCAGCAGCAGCAGGCGCGCGCCGGTACGCAAAATACGGGCAACTGCGAGCATCTGCTGCTCACCGCCCGACAGGCGCGTGCCCTGACTCGAGCGGCGCTCTTGCAGATTCGGGAACAGCTCGTAAATCTCCTCGATCGACATCCCCTTGTCGGTCTTCGATACCGACGGCGGCAGCAACAGATTCTCTTCCGCTGACAGCGAGGAGAAGATGCCTCGCTCTTCCGGGCAATAGCCCACACCGAGGTGCGCGATGCGGTGCGTCGGCATCTGGATGGATTCCACGCCGTTAATCTTGATCGATCCCGTGCGCGTCCCGGTCAGCCCCATGATTGCGCGCAGCGTCGTCGTGCGCCCCGCCCCATTGCGGCCCAGCAGGGTCACCACTTCGCCGGGCTGTACCACCAGGTTCACGTCATGCAGGATGTGCGATTCGCCGTACCATGCCTTCAAGTTATTTATTTCGAGGGCTGCCACCGACATCAATGTGCTCCTTGCAATGCGCCTGAAGTGGTGCCCATATAGGCTTCCATCACTTGCGGATTCTTCGATACCTGCTCATACGTGCCTTCGGCCAGCAACGCGCCGCGCTGCAGTACCGAGATCTTGTCGCAAATGCCTGCGACCACGTTCATATTGTGTTCGACCATCAGGATGGTGCGTCCCACGGATACTTTCTTGATCAGGTCGGTGACGCGATGAACGTCTTCATGCCCCATACCCTGGGTTGGTTCATCGAGCAGCATCAGCTCCGGTTCCATTGCCAGCGTAGTGGCGATTTCGAGGGCGCGCTTGCGGCCGTAAGGCAGGTCCACCGTCATGGTGTCGGCGAAGTTCTGGAGATCGACTTCGGCCAGCAATTGCATGGCACGATCATTCAGCCGCTCCAATGTCTTTTCGCTTTTCCAGAAATGAAAGGAAGTGCCGAGCGAGCGCTGCAGGCCGATGCGTACGTTTTCCAGTACCGTCAGATGCGGGAAAACCGCTGAGATCTGAAATGAACGAATCACACCGCGATGCGCGATCTGTTCCGGTTTCAGCGCGGTGATGTCCTCGCCGTTATAGAGGATCACGCCGGCAGTGGGCGTGAGGAACTTCGTCAGCAGATTAAAAAATGTGGTCTTGCCAGCGCCGTTAGGGCCGATCAGCGCATGAATGGAACCGCGCTGCACCTTGAGGCTGACGTCGTTGACTGCAATAAAACCTTTGAAACCCTTGGTCAGGTTTCGTGTTTCGAGTATGACTTCGCCTGGCATCCGCTATCTCCGGTATTGCTATTCTATTTGTCGTACTTTTTGCAGTACTTTTTTGAAGCATTATGCATCACATTCGCGGACTTTCCGCAATTGTCAACTTTTTAAAGGTGACCCTACCCATATGGCAATACCTGTGCCAGCATGTATAAGTTATTGATCTAAAACGAACATTTTCCAAACTGGCGAGAAGCAGGAGGCACGGACATGCGGACAACGAGCAATTTCTGTCTGATTTCCAGACACATAACCCTGCGATATCTATATGTCATTGAAACCAAAGAATTAATAATGTGTATGGTATTCAGACATATGCCCGGAAATCAGACACAACCGATCTCGAAGTCCACGATCTTCTGATACAAGGTGGCACGCGAGATCCCCAG
>JAQGMD010000089.1 GCA_028292565.1 Burkholderia sp.
GAATATAGACCAACGCACCAAAGTAGTGCTAAAGCGATACGAATCGATCTGCGTTTTTACGTGAAGAAGTCGTGTGAAGTGGTTGATTTATCCGGAAAAAATTCTCAATTTTGAAGAATTTCCGGGAATTTCGCCCTGAGGCACGGATTGGTGCAAAATTGCGTGGGAGTAACTAACTGGCACCAAAATTGCTATGAGGTATAGGAATAATAAATAGTGAAATCTGCGTTTCACGAAATAACAGAGGAGACGAAATGTGTAAATGAGTTTCACCGGCGTGTTTTTTAACAGTTTCAAACAATTGGAGTCGCTATGCAGTTTTTACCCAGATAGCTTTTCCCCCGTTTAAATACGCCAACATTTGCGCATCCTTTATCTACTCGCAGTCGTCACCACCTTTAATGGAATAATAAAAATGACCTTTTATCGCACCCTCCGCCGGACAGCGGCACTCGTTTTGTGCACTGTCTCCCTCCAGGCATTTGCCCAGGAAACCAAGCTCAAATTCACGTTGGATTGGCGTTTCGAAGGACCATCAGCCCTGTTCCTGGTAGCCAAACAAAAAGGTTACTTCGCTCAGGAGAAGCTCGATGTCACCATCGACTCCGGCAGTGGCTCCGGTACTGCGGTCAATCGCGTCGCATCGGGCGCTTACGACATGGGGTTTGCCGACCTTGCGGTGTTAATGGAATTCGTGGGCAACAATCCAACCGCGCCGAGCAAGCCAGTTGGCGTCATGATGGTTTATAACGATACGCCAGCAGCGATCTTTTCATTGAAAAAATCCGGCATCACAAAGCCGGAAGACCTGCTCGGCAAGAAAATGGGTGGACCGGTATTCGACGCAAGCCGCCGCGCATTCCCGATTTTCACCAAGGCTGCGCAGCTCGACAACTCCAAGATCAGCTGGGTAACGATGGAACCGGCGCTGCGTGAAACGATGCTGGCCAAGGGCGACGTGGACGCGATTGCAGGCTTTTATTTCACATGCATGCTGAGTCTGAATGCACGTGGCGTTAAGGAAGAGGACGTGAACGTCATGACTTTCCCTGAACACGGCGTGAAAATGTACAGTAACGCGATCATCGCATCGGATGCGCTGATCAAGCAAAATCCGGAAGCCATCAAAGGCTTCTTGCGTGCGTTTGCCAAGGCATCCAGGGATGTGATGGCCAATCCTGCTGCAGCTATCACAGCGGTCAAGGAGCGCGACGGCTTGATCAATGAGCAAATCGAAACACGCCGTCTGAAGATGGCTCTCGACAAGGCAATCGTTACGAGTAATGCAAAGGCGGAAGGTTACGGCCAGGTTTCGCCCGCCCGTCTGGCTTTGATGGCGTCGCAGGTTTCGGATGCCTACGGCACCAAGACACGCATCGACCCCAAGGCCGTCTGGAACAGTTCCTTCCTGCCTTCCAAGGCTGAACTGAACGTCTTCCCCAAGTAATCCAATTCCATCAGCCCAGCCCTCATCATTTGGATGAGGGCGTTTACTCGAAAAGCATCATGACTGACACGTTCGTCGATTTTAAAAACGTCTATCTTGCCTACAACGAGTCTTCCGAGTTCGCCGTCGAAGACATCAATCTGAAGACACGGCAAGGCGAATTCATCGCCATCGTAGGCCCATCCGGTTGCGGTAAGTCCACCTTCATGAAGCTGGCCACCGGGCTGAAGGCCCCTACCAAAGGCAGCGTTACGATCGATAATAAGCCAGTTACCGGACCGCTCAAAATTGTCGGGATGGCGTTCCAGGCGCCGACACTACTACCCTGGCGCACGACATTGGATAATGTTCTGCTGCCGCTTGAAATCGTTGAACCGTATCGCAGCAACTTTAAACAGAAAAAAGCGGAATACGCCGAGCGCGCATTAAAACTCCTTAAGACGGTCGGGCTCGATGGCTACGCGCACAAGTTCCCATGGGAGCTGTCGGGAGGTATGCAGCAGCGCGCATCCATCTGCCGCGCGTTGATTCACGAACCAAAAATGCTGTTGCTGGACGAGCCATTCGGCGCACTGGACGCTTTTACGCGTGAAGAACTGTGGTGTGTGTTGCGCGACTTGTGGACCGAACAGCAGTTTAACGTGATCCTGGTAACCCACGATCTGCGCGAGGCGGCTTTTCTAGCCGACACCATTTACGTGATGAGCAAGCGTCCCGGCCGTATCATCGCCCGGAAAGAAAATCCGCTGCCGCGTCCGCGTGACCTGGACGTGACTTACACCAAGTCCTTCGCCGACCTGGTGCACGAGCTGCGTGAACATATCGGGCGAGTCAGAAGCTCCTGACACATTCAATCCGCCTAAGCGACAACGTTAAACAAGTTGAAGAAGATCATGAACAAAAAGTACATTAAGACAATCGCGCCATGGCTCCTTCTGGCCTCGATACTGCTGATATGGCATCTCATCTGCACCGTCTTTTCCGTATCGGAATTTATCTTTCCCGGACCGGTAGCGATCGGTGAAGCGATGATCCAGTACAGTGAGCAACTGGCTGGCCATGCATTTCGCACGTTTTGGGTGACCATGGCCGGATTCGGCATTGCTGTAGTGGTCGGCGTGGTTCTCGGCATGCTGATCGGCTCATCCCCGCTTATGTATGCCGCTGCCTATCCATTGATGACTGCCTTCAATGCATTGCCCAAAGCGGCTTTCGTGCCGATCCTCGTAGTCTGGCTCGGAATTGGCATCGGACCGGCGATCTTGACCGCATTCCTGATTTCGTTTTTCCCGATCATGGTCAATATCTCGACCGGTCTGGCGACGCTGGAACCCGAAATGGAAGACGTGTTGCGCGTCCTCGGCGCCAAGCGCATGGATGTATTGCTGAAAGTAGGCCTGCCGCGCTCCATGCCGTATTTCTATGCATCTCTGAAGGTTGCGATTACGCTCGCCTTCGTAGGCTCCACTGTATCCGAGATGACCGCGGCAAATGAAGGTATTGGATATTTGTTGATATCAGCCGGCGCTTCGATGCAAATGCCGCTGGCGTTCGCGGGCCTGGCGGTAGTTGGGGTAATGGCGATGGCGATGTACGAATTGTTCGCGGTCGTTGAAAAGCGCACGACCAAATGGGCGCACCGCGGCGCCGACGGCAGATAATTTTCTCGTATTTGCCAGCCGTTTGTGCCAGGCCGGAGTTTGCTGCCAGTACTTAATGCAGGAAACTTCGAGCCTCGACTTTACATGAGTCTGCAGGCTGTGCGCGTCAACGGGCAGCTCCTTTAATGATGTAGTGATCCGCCCTTACCGCTGCTATGCAGCCGCCCCATGAGGGCAGGGCTTGCCGAGGGCCGTACTGGAATCCGCTTCTTCCGCTTGCGCCGCATTTGAGCAACCGGTACAGAACGTCACGCTGAACTATGTGACAGGTTTTCGCGGCTCGGCCAATCGCTGGCTTCCGCCGCTTTGTTACTTCGCTTGCTCAGCTCAGTAGTTACGGTATTGCTTGGCGTACTGTGGCTTGATCATCGCCTGAGCGTCACACGTCTAAACCATTTTCCAGCCGATGCTCTCGCCGCCGTTCAAAGGGACGATCGCCGCTTCGCCGAACGGCAGTTCTGCCGGCAAGGTCCACGTCTCGCGCTGCAATGTAATCCGGTCTGAATTACGCGGTAATTCATAAAACGCGGGGCCATTGAAGCTCGCGAATGCTTCCAGTTTATCCAAGGCGCCTGCCTGGTCAAACGCTTCCGCATACAGTTCCATCGCATGCAGCGCCGTGTAGCAGCCCGCGCACCCGCAGGCGTGCTCTTTCAACCCTTTGGGATGCGGGGCCGAATCAGTGCCCAGGAAGAACTTGGGGCTGCCGGAGACGGCCGCTCGCACCAGCGCCTGCCGGTGTTCTTCGCGCTTCAGGACCGGGAGGCAATAGTAGTGTGGGCGAATGCCGCCTTTGAAAATCTCATTGCGGTTATACAGCAAGTGGTGCGCGGTAATCGTTGCACTGACAGGCCCGTCTGCTTCCATCACATACTGTGCCGCATCCTTGGTCGTAATGTGTTCGAACACGACCTTGAGCGCAGGCATGTCGCGACGCAAGGGCTGCATTACGCGGTCGATGAAAACTGCTTCGCGGTCGAATATGTCGATCGCCGGATCGGTGACCTCGCCATGCACGAGGAATGGCATGCTTACTTCCTGCATAACCTCAAGCGTTTTATAACACTTTGTGAGCGTCGTCACTCCGGCATCGGAATTGGTGGTGGCCCCGGCCGGGTAAAGCTTCACCGCATGCACCACCCCGCTGTCCTTAGCGCGCCGGATCTCATCCGGCGGAGTATTGTCAGTCAAGTACAGCACCATCAAGGGCTCGAAATTCATGCCTCTTGGCAAAGCCGCGAGAATGCGGTCCCGATACTGGACTGCCTGATCGGTTGTCGTCACCGGCGGTCTGAGATTAGGCATGACGATGGCGCGGGAAAATTGACGCGCGCTATGAGGCAACACGCTTGCCATTGCGGCACCGTCGCGCAGATGCAGGTGCCAGTCGTCGGGCTTGGTTAGCGTGATGCTATGGGGCTTATTTACAGTGGATTGGTCGGGCATCGAAGTTCTTTCTATGGACGGCCGTCATTTTACCTTTTCGCCCGGCCATTCCGAGTGCCCGCACCGTGAAATATAGATTCAGTCACAAGAATAAGCCCTACAAATACCCCGCTAAAAATATCTGACTTACGGCGCCAAGACCGTACCTGA
>JAQGMD010000132.1 GCA_028292565.1 Burkholderia sp.
GGTGCGGTGCAGCAGGGCCTTACTGTTCGGAAACCAGTGAGCCTCATGAAACCACGTATGAGGCAAGTATGGAACTGCGGCGTGGCACATTGTTTGCGCGCTGCATGCGGATCCGACGCAGGACTGCTCCGCTGCACATCGACCGTGCATGGAGTTGTTCGCTAAGTTTTGATACACCGCTTATCATTTCCTTGCGGGAAAGCAATACGTAATGTTGCAAGATCGTTAACCTGAAGATGGAACAACCAGACGAGACCGGCGATGGATTCGAAAACCAAAAAATGGGTGTTTTCAGGCTTGATGGGCTTGGCCGGCACGGGATGGATCGGAATGATCGCGGCACTAGCGGCAATGCAACAGAAGATGGTTTTCAATCCGAGCCGGGTCAAGGAAGTCGAACGTCCGCGCAGCAACGGCCACCGCACGAGGGCCGTTGTCTTGCGGAGCAGCGATGGTACGAGATTGTGCGGATGGTTCCTGACGCCGAATGCGCCCGGCACTCACCCCGGCGTCATCTATTTTGGCGGCCGGTCGGAGGAGGTGTCCTGGGTGGCGCGGGATGCCGGAACCTTATTCCCCGGCATGGCGGTGCTGGTGATCAATTACCGCGGCTACGGCGATTCCCACGGCAATCCGGGAGAGCGGCAGATGATCGAAGACGGCCAGATGCTGTACGACTGGATGGCAACGCACAGGCATATAGACCCGGCGAGGATCGCCGTGGTCGGACGCAGCCTCGGCTCGGGTGTTGCGATCCAGGTTGCGGTGCACCGGCCGGCTGCGGCGTTAGCACTGATTACGCCTTACGATTCGATACTCGCTATCGCCAGACGTCGGTTCAGGGGCATGCCGATATCGCTGCTGCTGAAACACCGGTTTGAATCGATCAAGCACGCAGAAAAGGTGTCGGCTCCGGTACTCATACTGCGCGCCGAATCGGACGATGTTGTGCCGCATGCGCACACCGACCTGCTGGTATCGAAGCTCTCGACGGTAGTCCTCGACGAAGTAGTCCCCGCCTCCGACCATTGCGATATCCCGTATCTCGAAGAGACGCAAAAACGCATTGCGCAGTTCCTGCACGCGCGTTTCTTCGTCACACTAGCCAGTCCGGTCCAGGTAACCAACGCAACGAGCACTGAAGCGCTGGCCCTCAATCAGGGATTTGCACCGGGGGCCCAGCTATCGGGCTTGTGATATGGAAGAGGCTGTCCCCGATTACTTTGCCAGTTTCTCCAGCGCCGGCCCGGTAACGCGGCAGATCCGCCAGTCAGGCATGACATCCGCGCCCAAGCCCTGATAAAACCGAATCGCGTTCTCGTTCCAGTCCAGCACCGACCATTCGAAGCGACCGCAGTCCCGTTCCACTGCAATCCTGGCAAGCTCACCCAGCATCGCTTTGCCATAACCTTTGCGGCGATGGGCCTGTTTGACGTACAGGTCTTCCAGATACAGGCCTTTGCGACCCATGAAGGTCGAGAAGTTATGGAAGAACAGCGCGAAGGTGACTGGCACACCATCTTCTACACCGACGATGCTTTCGGCAGCGGGATGCGCTCCAAATAATGCGTCATGCAACACCGGTCCGGTGGCCGACATCAGGTGCGTCAATTTTTCAAACTCGGCGAGTTCGGTGATCATGCCGAGGATTGCGGACACGTCGCCCGGTTGTGCCGGACGGATCAGAAATTTGTTCATCAGTTTGTGCAAGAAACCCCCGTCGTTCACGACGGGGATAGCGCGGCATGCACGAGCATGCCCCTGTTCTTGCTTCCTTTCTCGTTAGCTAACTGTGCAAACTGTATAAACTTACAGTGCAATTTATGTGCGCTTCTGGTTTGCTCAACAAGCAGACCAAGGTTCGGTCCACATCCCGCGCCGCACGCCTGTTCAAAAAGTCGCAAACGCAACTGTCGATTACAACACGCCCGGGCTTTCCCCGGGAGATCCTGTCGCATTGGTGGGCGAGTGCCGTGCCGGCCCCTGGCGACATTCGGTCAACGGCAGCGGCGTACGGGTTGCCGCGGCTACCACTGTACAATAGCAACGAATGCATCTTCCTCCGTATCGCGGATCCGAGCGACTGTATTGCGTCGATCGACCTTATTGCGCGGTTAGTCGGCGAATCAAGTCGGTACAAGGGTCCCGCAGCAAGCTTCGAAACAATGCACTTAACAATCATGCAACTCTTGCGCCGTCCATAGGCCCCAAGGAGAGAAAATGAATACACGAGAACCTTCACTGGCCGGAAAGAACGTCGGCCGCTATCACCACGTCTGTGCATTCTTCGATAGTCGCGACGAAGAATACTCGGTGCTGGGACCGTTTTTCAAGGAAGGGCTCGAGTGGGGAGAAAAATCGGTGCATATCGTCGATCCCCACCTGACTACCGATCATGTCGAGCGTCTGAAGGAATGCGGGATCGATACTGAGCACTGCCAGGCTTGCGGGCAACTCGATGTGCTGACCTGGGATGATGCCTACCTCAGCGGCGGCACGTTTGACCAGGAACGGATGTTGGGCGCGATTGAAGGCGTCCTGGCGGCGGGCCTTGAGGCCGGCTATCCAAAGATGCGGATCATGGGCAACATGAACTGGACACTCAAGGGCAATCCGGGCACGGAGCAAGTCATCGAGTTCGAGTCACGCGTCAACGAAACACTGGCTCGCAGCGGCCAGATGGCGGTCTGCGTTTATGATTCCGCAAAGCTTTCCGGCGCGATGATGATGGACATTTTGCGTTCGCATCCGCTAACGCTGGTCGGTAACGTGATCTATGAAAACCCGTTCTACACGCCGCCGGAGCAGCTATTGAGTGAAATAAGGTCCCGCCACAGGGACCGGAGCGGCGGCGTCGCAACTATTAAATGATTGAGCCCCGCGCGTCGCATGGGGACTCGCCGGACCAGGCAGGGGCGCTGATGCCCGCACAAGGCATTGAAGCGTTGGCTGGCGTGGAACTGCAGACCTGTCTTCGCGACCTGATGGGTTTGCTGGCCTTGCCGTCACTGTGGAGCGGCAGGGATCCCGATGTAGTTCTTCGCATTCTCGCAGAAGCGCTTGAAGGCGTCCTCCCGATCGAGGTATGCCACGTCACGGCTATATTCGATGTCAACGAGCCGCCGCTTTCCTTGCTGCGAATCTCCGGACAAGTGGTTGAACCCGGCAGCACCGGATGGTTCGACTTTACGCATGTCCCTGTGTCAGCGCTGTCGCGCGAGCCCACCGTCACGATAGAGCGGACGCCGCTTGGCGAACTGCGCATCGCCCGCATCGCCATGAGTTACTCCGGTAACGCCGCCGCCCTCGCGATTGGGTCCGTCCGCGGCGACTTTCCGCGGCCTGGTGAGATTATTCTGCTCCGGGCAGCCGCAAGCCTTGCAGCCAGCGGCCTGAGGACGGCTCGCCTGGTGCAGGAGCGTGAGGACGCGCTACGGTCGAAGGACGAGTTCCTCGCCATGCTCGGTCATGAGTTGCGCAACCCGCTGGCGCCCATTGTTACTGCATTGGATCTGATCAAACTTCGCGCCGGCGGCCAATTGACGCGAGAACTGCAGATCATCGAACGGCAGGTAAGGAACATGACCACACTGGTCGATGACTTGCTGGATGTTTCGCGTGTCACGCGCGGCAAGATCGAGCTGAAGAAGGCGCCCGTGGACATTGCGTCTATCGTGTACAAGTCGATAGAGACGGCCAAACCTTTATTGGAGCGGCACGCCCATCATCTGCGCGTGGACATAGCCTGGCCCGTACCGATCGTTAACGCGGATCCGATGCGACTGTCGCAGGTGATCGCGAATTTGCTCGTGAACGCGGCGAAATACACCCAGCCCGGCGGTGACATAGTGGTGAAGGCGACGTCCGTCGCGGGCGCGATGGAGTTGTCGGTCAAGGACAATGGCATGGGCATCGATGCGAAGCTGCTGCCTCATGTCTTCGATTTGTTCCAACAAGGGCGCGTGACCATGGATCGTGCGGCCGGCGGTCTCGGCATTGGCCTTTCCATAGTCAAGTCGCTGGTAGGTCTGCATGGAGGCTCGGTTTCTGCCTATAGCGATGGCAGCGGGCGGGGGAGCGAGTTCATCGTCAGGCTGCCGTTATCGACAGTCCGGTCCACTGCAGCGGCCCCGGATGCCGTCGAAGTATCCGCGGTACCGCATGAAGGCAAGCCGCGCGAGCGGGTACTCGTGGTCGACGATAACCGCGATGCTGCGGAGATGGTGGTAGAGTTTCTGACAATGGCGGGCCATGAAGCAGCGGTGGCGCATGACGCTCCGGAAGCGCTCGCGTTGAGCGAAAGTTTTCGACCAACCGTGGTCGTCCTCGATATCGGCCTGCCCATCATCAACGGCTATGAGCTGGCCATCATGATGCGCGAAAAGTGGGTCAACAGCGGAAGCAACGACGTGCCGCGAATGATCGCGCTGACCGGCTATGGGCTTGCTCATGACCGGGACAAAAGCCGGGAAGCCGGGATAGCGGTCCACCTCGTGAAGCCGGTTCCGCTGGAGAGCCTGCTGGACGCCATGGAGAATCGATCCGCATCGTTTGCCGTGTAACGGCGCCTAAGACATATCGGCTCCCGCAACCGCGTCGATACAGTGATCGGTGTAGCGTTGGGTTTCCTTCGTCAACCAAACCTACATCAAGCGCTCCCCCGCTCCACCACCTGAAACCCCACATCAACCAGACGCTGCTCAACGTCCCGACCCTCAATCCGCTCAATCAACATCGCCGCAGCCAGCTTACCAATCCTGGTGCCGTCGATGCGCATCGTCGTGAGCGGCGGATCGGTATCCTTCGCAAAGTTAAGATCACCATAACCAACCACGCGAAGACGACCCGGCACCGGCAAGCCTCTTGATCCCGCTTCAATCAACGCGCCCAGCGCGAGCGTGTCGGCGCCGCAGAAGATCGCATCGGTCTTTGGATGCTCCGACAAAAGGGTCGCCAATGCGCGGCGTCCATCCCCGAGATTGGCCGGTGATGCTATCGAATAGAGAGGCACGGCGGCGCCCGTAGCCTTTTGCATTTCATCTGCAAACGCCTTGCTGCGCGCGAGCGCACGTCGATCTCCCGGCGTGATCAAGGCCGGATGTCTCGCGCCGCGCGATTGCAAGTACTTTGCGGCCGCCTTGCCGACTTTCTGATGTGAGAAGCCGACCAGCATGTCGATCGGCGTCCGAGTGATATCCCATGTCTCTACGACGGGGATGTCCGCCGCCCGCAAGCGTTGGCGGGCGAGGGCGGTATGCATCACGCCGGTGAGGACAATGCCGGCGGGCCGTCGCCCGATGATCGCATCGAGCAGCGCGTCCTCGCGCGATTCGTCGTAGCCGCTCTGGCCGATCAGCAACTGATAGCCGGCCTCAGCCAGCGCAGTCGTAAGCGCTTCGGTGGTTTCCTGAAATACCGCTCCGCCCACGGCCGGAATCAGTGCGACGATCAAACGGCTGCGGTTGGACGCAAGCGACCCCGCCACCAGGTTCGGGACGTAGCCTGTTTCACGCACCGCGTCCTGCACCCGCTTCAAGGTTTCAGGCGATACCAGTTCAGGGGTGTTGAGCGCGCGCGAAATCGTCACCTTTGTCACACCGACAAGATTGGCGAGTTCGCGCAGCGTTACTCCTCCCGTGCCACGCCGGGCGCGGCGCTGGCCATTGGGAGGAGGGGCTTCTTTAGATGGGCGTCTGGTCACGGGAACTCACTGTTGAAGCGGGCGATTGTAGCAATTATCAGGAAAGTGTATTACGATCCGGGTACCGATGTTACCGGTAACATTAAATGTGGCAAAGATCACAACACTGCTGACATGCACACCATCATGGAGACAAAATGAGCAAATCCAGTTTCAATCAAAAGCGCAGGCAACTGATCCTCGGCGCGGCGGGCGGTCTCGCCGGCGCTGCCACAGGTGCATTCCCGTTGGCCGCGCTGGCCGACAGCAACTATCCCTCACGCCCGGTCACCTTCATCTGTCCGTGGCCTGCGGGCGGCACCGCTGATGCGACGATGCGTGTATTGATGCGCGAGATGGCCAAGCACCTCGGCCAGCCGGTGGTCTTCGAAAACCGCGCCGGGGCATCGGGCATGATAGGCGCACGCGCTATCGCCGCTGCGCAGCCCGATGGCTATACGATCGGGCAAATCCCGATTTCGGTTACGCGGTTCTCGCAATTGGGCAGCGTCACCTTTGATCCGCTGAAAGACTTCACCTATCTGGCACGTACTTCCGGGCAGACCTTCGGCATCGTTGTGCGCGCGGATTCGCGCTACAAGACGCTGGCCGACCTGGTGAACGACGCCAAAGCCAACCCCGGTAAAGTGAACTACGCCACATCGGGCGTTGCCGGCGCAACCCACGTCGGCATGGAAGAATTCTGCATGGCTGCCGGCATCAAAATGAACCATATCCCGTACAAGGGTGGGGCGCCGGCATTGGCTGACCTGCTGGGCGGACAGGTCGATGTACTGGCCGACTCCAGCTCGTGGGCGCCGCATGTCGAGCAGGGCAAGCTCCGCCTGCTGGCAAGCTGGGGCGAGCAACGTCCGCCGCGTTTCAAAGGCGCGCCGACACTGAAGGACGCTGGCTATGACGTTGTGGTCGATGCGCCCAACGGAGTTGGCGCACCGGCCGGCCTTGATCCCAAGGTCGAAGCAAAGCTGCGCGCCGCGCTGCGCAAGGCGGTGATGAGCGACGAGTTCAAACAGTCTTGCGACAAGATCGATGCGCCGGTGATGTATCTCGATGCCGCCGATTATCGCAAGTTCATCCTCGAACAATACGTACGTGAAAAACGCCTGATCGAGAAGCTCAACCTCAAAGAGCAGATCAAGAACGGATAACCACGTTTATAGAGCAGATACCAGATGACCATCGTTACTACCAAGGATTTTTCACGCCCACTGATCCGGCTTCATCAAGCGGACAATGTCCTGATCGCCAGGGAACCGCTGACGTTGGGACAGCAGATCGAGGTCGGCGGGGCTGCCGTACGCATGCGCGCGCAGATCCCGGCCGGACACAAGGTCGCAGCCGTTCGCATTTCGCGTGGCGAATCAGTGCGCAAGTACGATACGGTCATCGGGCTCGCGGCACGCGATATTGAACCCGGCGATCACGTCCATTCGCATAACATCGAGTTCATCGAATATGAGCGCGACCCGGGCTTCGGCCTGGATGTGCGTCCGGTCGACTATGTACCCGAGGCCGAGCGGGCAACCTTCATGGGCATCGTGCGTCCCGATGGACGCGTCGGCACACGCAACTTCGTCGGGCTGTTTTCATCGGTCAATTGCTCTGCGACCGTGATCAAGAAAATCGCGGAATGGTTTACACCGGAACGCCTGAAGGATTATCCGAACGTCGATGGTGTGGTCGCATTCGCTCAGACCAGCGGTTGCGGCATGTCTTCCCCCAGCTATCACTTCGATGTCCTGCGTCGCACGATCGCCGGCTATGTGCGCCATCCAAACCTCGCGGGCGCCCTGATCGTCGGGCTCGGTTGCGAACGCAACCAGGTCTCTGACCTGGTCGACTCGCAGCAGCTGACGCAAGGAGCGTTGCTGCGGACCATGGTGATGCAGGAAATGGGCGGAACGCGCGAGACGATCGAAGCCGGCATTGCGGCTGTCAAGGAAATGCTCCCGACCGCGAACGCGATACGCCGCCAGCCTGTGCCTGCAAGCCACATCAAGGTAGGCCTGGAGTGCGGCGGCTCCGATGGATTTTCCGGTATCACTGCCAATCCGGCGCTCGGCGCGGCAATGGATATCCTCGTGCGTCATGGCGGTACCGCGATCCTTTCTGAAACGCCGGAAATCTATGGCGTGGAAAACATGCTGACGCGCCGCGCCGTCACGCCGGAAGTCGGTCAAAAGCTGCTCGATCGCATCGAATGGTGGAAGGAATACACCCGCGGGCAGAACGGCCAGTTCAACGGCGTCGTCGGACCGGGCAACCAGCAGGGCGGTCTCGCCAACATTTTCGAGAAGTCGCTCGGCTCCGCCATGAAGGGCGGCACCACTCCTTTGCAAGCAGTCTATGAATATGCTGAGCCGATCGACAAGACGGGTTTCGTGTTCATGGATTCGCCTGGCTACGACCCGGTTGCATCGACCGGCCAGATCGCCAGCGGCGCCAACCTGATCTGCTTTACCACCGGGCGGGGTTCGATGTTCGGTTCCAAGCCGGCCCCGACCATCAAGCTGGCGAGCAACTCGCCGATGTTCAATCGTTTAAAAGAAGACATGGACATCAACTGCGGCATGGTGCTCGACGGCGAAGTGTCGGTGCAGGAGATGGGGCAGTTGATCTTCGAAGAAATCCTGCGCGCCGCGTCCGGGCAGAAGACGAAGAGCGAAGCGCTTGGACTGGGCGACCATGAGTTTGTGCCGTGGCATCTTGGTATCGTCAGTTAGGCGCCGCGCAGGAATAACTTGTGCAATTTGGCGGACGTAGCGGGATGCGATGCAAGGCGCGAGGAGGAGTCATAGCGAGCTATGGCGACGACGAGCAACACGTTCGCCAGAAGAAATCAGAACAGGCTCTCTGCAGCGCGCCCGCTATGGCCAGCAAAATTGTGCAAGTTATTTCTGCGCGGTGCCTTAAATTCGATCGCGACCTCGATTGCCGCAATCAGGCAAAATAAGCACGACGGATCAAACAACAGGAGACACGATGTACGACAACAAATTCAAAGCCGCAATTGCAAGCGGTAAACCGCAGATCGGGATGTGGCTTTCGCTGGCAAACGGATACACCACCGAAATCTGCGCCACTGCGGGCTTCGACTGGCTGCTGATCGACGGTGAGCATGCGCCGAACGATTTGCGCAGCACGCTGGAGCAACTGCAGGTAGTGGCGCCATACCGATCCCACCCCATAGTGCGACCGGTAAGCGGCGACACTCAACTCATCAAGCACCTGCTCGACATCGGCGTGCAGACCTTGCTGGTCCCTATGGTGAATACGGCGGAGCAGGCACAGCAAATTGTGTCCGCGATGCGGTATCCGCCGCTTGGTATCCGCGGCGTAGGCAGTGCCGCTGCCCGTGCATCGCGCTGGAACCTGCGCACGGATTATGTGGATCGCGCCGATGCCGAGGCCTGCCTGATAGTGCAGGCGGAAAGCCGGCAGGCGCTGGAAAACCTCGAGGCGATTTGTGCGGTGGATGGGGTCGACGGTGTATTCATCGGGCCCGCGGACTTAGCGGCATCGCTTGGTCACCGCGGCAAGCCGGGACATCCGGAAGTGCTGCAAGCGATCGAAGACGCCATCAAGCGGATCATTGCCAGCGGCAAGGCTGCCGGCATACTGACCTCCGATAACGCGCTCGCGAAGCGCTATATCGAACTGGGATGCAGCTTTGTCGCAGTAGGTATCGAGGCAGGCTTGCTCGCGCGCGCGAGCAGGGCGCTTTGTGCGGAATTTCTCGGCAACGGCGATGCACAATCGACTGCGCCGGCAGGCGGAAGCGTGTATTGATTGTTAAATGACCGCCCTGCGTGCCGCAGGGTTCTGTCGACTCGGGGATGGTCGCAGGGTGCGCCACGCGCACCGGAACTTCATGGTGCGCATGGCGCACCCTACGTCTGGCGTCGGTCCAAACGTAATGAGGAACCTCGATCCGCCTGACCCAATCCTCTGACACCTGCCCGCCTCGCGGGAAAAATCTGTTGCTGCCCGATTTTTTTTCGTGATACATTTAGTAGAAATGTAGCAGATACCGAAAAGTGCGGACGCCGCTGAATTTCCAGCATGTCGCTTTCGATGCCCGTTTAAGCGGCATGGTTGCGCCAACGTAGTGCATCGCTACCGTGATGAGGGCAGCCCACATGAAGCTGAAACACAAGTGATAAACAGGAGTCAAAAATACGAAACCGATTCAACTAGCGAGTCACAAGAACATGCAATACCGAGCGCGGAGGCAAAGAACAAAATGAGAAAAGCCAGTCATAAAAAACTATTAAAGCCATAGATGCAAATGGCTGCGCGCATATCCATCGGTGCATTCGCAACCGATTTGCCAGCAAAAAGGTTTGGCACACTCCTTGCTGCCTTCATGAATGAACAATCTGTAATTTGTTTTGCAGTCGTACCGATTCTGTAGTCCATGTAACTGCTTTCAGCCAATTCACATGAAGGGTTCCCGATGCGATCAATAAAAAAAATCTGCCTCCTGGCGGCGCTGGTCTCCACTGCTTTCGGCGCTCATGCGCAAACCAAAAAATGGTGGCCGATCGACGTATTCGACGGTTCAACGCCGGGCAAGGTCGTCAAGTACTCGCCTCTGGAAAAGGCGCAGAAGCCATGGAGGATCTGCGTTCTTTTCCCGCACATGAAGGACAGCTACTTCACTGCCGTGAATTACGGCATAGTTGAGGAAGCGCGCCGTCTCGGTGTCAGCGTTTCCGTCTTTGAAGCAGGCGGCTACGACCAGCTTCCACGTCAGATTTCACAGTTCGACGACTGCCGCGCATCGAACTTCGATGCAATTATCGTCGGCGCCATTTCTGAAGCCGGCCTGAAGCAAAAGCTGGAAGAAGCCGCAGCGGCGAAGAAGCCGGTCATCGCGACCGCCAACCCAATCATGAATGCGCCGATAGCGGGACGCGCCTATAACTCGTTTCAGAACGCAGGCGCGAATACCGGCAAGGCCTTGCTTGAAAAGCTGAAGGGCGCTCCTGCAAAGGTTGTCACTTTCCCCGGCCCGCAGGGATCGGGATTTGCTGAAGCGCTGCGCGACGGATTTGTCGGTACGCTGAAGGGATCGAAGGTAGAGATACTGGACCAAAAGTTCGGCGATACGGGCGTCAGCGTTCAGATGCGCCTGGTCCAGGACGCGCTGCAGACGCATCCCAAAATGAATGTCATCTGGGGCACTGCGCCTACAGCCGAAGCCGCGGTCACTGCTGTTTCCGAAGCTGGCCGCGACGACATTGTGATCCTTGCATCCTATGAAAACCAGGCAATGCTCGACGCCGTCAAGCGCAACGAGATTTTCGGGTTCGCTACCGGCTATCCGGTGCTCACCGGCCGTATCGCGCTGGACATGGCGGTGCGCAACCTGGAGCAGAAGAACACGCATACGTTTGTTCATCCGATTCCGGGCTTCGTCTCCAAGGACACCGTCGGAAAAACCGATCTGAGCCTCGTGTTCGCTCCCGCAAGCTTCAAGCCCGTCTACAAGGTCGAGGCCGGCAAGTAGCTCAGCAACTATTCCTGCACCGCGAGCCGGTGCAGGACCTTGTGGGAATGGATCAGCAATATGACAGAGTTAGCCCCGTTGTTGTCGGTCCGCGGAATCAGAAAGCGGTTCGGCAGCAACATCGTGCTGAAAGACATGGACCTCGAGCTCCGAGGAGGAGAGATCCATGCTTTGCTCGGAGAAAACGGCGCAGGGAAATCGACACTCATTAACCTCATCACGGGAATATTTCCGCCTGATGCGGGTGAAATGCGGTTCGCAGGCCAGTCGATCGTCGGGCGCACACCCTATCAGTTGCGGCAGATGGGGATCAGCGCCGTGTTCCAGGAGTTCAGCCTGGTTCCCGAAATGACGGTGGCGGAGAACCTGTTCCTCGGCCGTGAGATGACGAAGGGCGGTTACCTGTCGCGTGCTGCGATGCGGGCGCGTTCCGAAGCCGTTATCACCGACCTCGGCTTTGCGTTATCGCCTGACCAAACGATCAAAACACTTTCGCGCGCCCAGCAGCAAATGGTGGAAATTGCCAAGGCGCTGTTGGCCGATGTGAAGCTGCTCATCCTCGACGAACCGACGGCGTCGCTCACGGAATCGGAAGCCGAGAAACTGTTCGAGCTGATCGCCCGCCTGAAATCGCAGGGCGTCGGCATCATCTATGTGTCGCACCGGATGCCGGAAATCCGGCGGCTGTCAGACCGGGTAACCATACTTCGTGATGGTCACCGGGTTGGGACAGTGAACACCCGGGAGTGCGATGACAACCACTTGATCGAAATGATGGTGGGTCGTCCGATCGATCTGCTGTTTCCGAAGATCAGACATGCGCCGGATGCGGCACGCCTTCAGGTCACGGGTCTTACGTTGAAAAACGGACTCGTGAGCGACGCCAGCATCAAGGTTCGGGCGGGTGAGGTGGTCGGCATTGCCGGTCTCGCGGGCTGCGGGAAATCGGAGCTGCTGCGAGCCATATTCGGGCTCGAAAAAATCGCGTCCGGCTCCATCATGCTTAACGCGGCGCCGGTCAACGACCCGACGCCTGCCAAACTGCTCGGGCGGCATGCCTGCTATTTCACCTCGGATCGTGTCGC
The DNA here is from genome assembly GCA_028292565.1 of Burkholderia sp. The sequence continues at coordinate 12,299 of JAQGMD010000132.1, forward strand.
GGAAGGGCTGGCGCTGAACCGTCCGATCCGCGAGAACATCACCATGTCGTCTCTCGACACAGCAAAGTTTTCAGGCAATGGCATCCTGAATCGGCGCGCCGAGACGCGCGAAGCGACGGAAATTGCCAAACGGCTGCAAGTGCGACCGCTGGACATCGAGGCGCATGCGGGACGCCTGTCGGGAGGGAATCGGCAGAAAGTGCTGCTCGCCCGAGGATTTGCGCGGGACATCGATCTGTTCCTGTTCGATGAGCCGACCGTCGGCATCGATGTCGGCGCCAAGCTCGAGGTCTACCAGCTCATTCGCGACATTACGGAGGCCGGCGCGGCGGTATTGATGGCATCGTCGGATCTTCCCGAGATATTGCATCTCTGCAGGCGGTCTTATGTGATGCACCGATCCAGGATCGTTGCGGAATTGGTTGGCGAGGATCTTACCGAAACGCGCGTCCTTAACCATTTCTTTGGTGACGACGCCAAACAGCCGGCGGGCGAGGGGCTCATCTTATGAGCGCAGCCATGACAATGACGAAGAGCCCGGTCTCTTTCGCGGTGATACGAACGGCATTCCTGCCGGCGCTGATACTCCTGTTGGCAGTCATTACGGCCATCGTCGAACCACGGTTTCTTTCCCAAATCAACACCACCAACGTGCTGCGCAATGCGGCATTCCTTGCCGTGATCAGTGCCGGGCAGATGTTCGTGATCGTAGGCGGCGGTTTCGATCTCTCAGTCAGCGCCGTGGTCGCACTGACGAGCGTGGTATCGGCACTGGTGATGGGAACGTTGGCATCTCTCTATCCCGACAGCATCGCACTGATCATTGCGGGCGGCGTACTCGCCGGCCTGGCAACAGGAGCGCTCGTGGGCGTGTTCAACGGACTGTGCGTTTGCCTGCTGAGAGCATCGCCATTCATGGTTACGCTGGGAAGCATGTCGATCGCGGCCGGCGTCGCGTTCCTGCTGACGGCCGGTACGCCGATCTACGGCTTGCCTGCTGAATTCACACGTGGCTTCGGACGGGCGATGTGGCTGGGGATCCCGGTCCCTGTGTATATTGCCGTCCTGCTTTGCGTTGCGGTGTGGTTCCTTCAGCAGCGTACCGCGGCAGGTCGCCACCTGTATGCCATTGGTGGCAATCCGCATGCGGCACGGCTGTCCGGAATTTCGGTTGGCCGCAACCTGGTCGCGATTTATGTGATCAGCGCAGCGCTCGCGGCACTGACCGGCGTTCTTTTGACTGCGCGCGTGGGCTCCGGGCAGGCGACGCTCGGTTCGGACCTGATGCTGCAAAGCATAGCCGCATGCATGATCGCACGCGTGAGCCTGAACGGCGGTGTCGGGCGTATAGAGAACGTCGTGCTTGGCGCGCTATTCCTGTCACTGCTCAATAACAGCATGAACCTCACGCGCATAGACAGCAAGGCGCAGACGATCGTCATGGGCCTGATTGTCGTCGTTGCGGTCGCGATAGACCAGTTGAGCAGAAAGAGGTCCGTCCATGAAAGATAGCCGCGCAATTTCGCTTTGGCCGGCAGGCGGCGCTCGGCAAAGACCGACGGTGCGAGCGCTGGTCCTTCCGGCCATGATGCTGGCAATGGTGGCGTGCTTCGCCGTCACGGCGCCTGATTTCCTGTCGTTCAGGAATATGCAGAACATCATGGTCCAGGCAAGTTACATCGCGGTGTTCGCTTGCGCTCAGATGATTGTGCTGGTTGTACGCGGGCTTGACCTGTCGCTTGGCCACACCGTCTCGACAGTCAGTGTGCTTTATGCGTTAGTGGCTGTGGGCGGTGGATTTGCCGAAGTGCTCGGGCCGTCACAAACGCTCGCTGTTGCGGCCGCGCTTACGGTGGCCGTACTGGCAGGTCTCTTTAACGGCCTGTGCGTTGCGTACCTGAACGTCAATGCGTTCGTAGTCACGCTTGCGAGCATGAATGTCCTTTTGGGTGTGGCCTCGATGCTCTCCGACGGACATCCGGTCGGCGGTGTGCCGGATACGTTCAGCACGATTTTCTACAGCGGAAGTTTGCTTGGCATTCCGGCGCCTCTGGCGTGGGGCGCCGGTGTTCTCCTGGTGCTCCATTTCGGATTGACCAACATGCGGGTAGGGCGCGGCCTGTACATTATCGGTAGCAACCCGCGAGCAGCCGTGCTTGCAGGGCTGGCGGAGAAGCGGCTGATCGTGTTCGCCTACGTTGCATGCTCGGTCATCGGAGCGATCGGCGCACTGATGCTTACGGCGCGCACCGGCTCCGGCGAACCTAACCTCGGCGGGAACATCACGCTGCAAAGTATCGCCGCGGCTGCAATCGGCGGCGTGAGCCTGCGCGGAGGAGCGGGTGGCGTTCTTGCCGCGCTATTGGGCGCCTTGTTCATCACCATCCTGTCGAATGGGATGAACTTCATGCAGATTAACGGATACATACAGCAGATTGCTTTAGGACTGGTGATCGTGGCGGCGGTTTCATTCGACAGACGGGATTAGATATGTAGGGTGGGCACCCCCGTGCCCACGCGGTTTCGCAATTGTCCGTTCCGCCTGGGCACGGGGCGCCCACCCTGCGTTTTCAGGCGCCGCTTGACTCGGAGCAGGCTGAGAAAAGCCAAACAACAACCAACAAAGGAGACATACGATGGAATTTAAAGTTGCCGCCGTCCATGCCGCACCGGTTTTCATGGACACATGGCGTAGTGTGGACAAGGCTGTGGAACTCGTCATGCAGGCAAAACAGGAAGCGATCGAGCTGCTTGTTTTTCCCGAGGTCTTCCTGCCCGGCTACCCATACTTCATCGACTGTTACGCGCCGCGTATGATGGATACCACCATCGCTGCCTATCAAAACGCATCGGTCGAAATCGGCGGCCCGGAAATCCGCAAAATCCAGAACGCC
>JAQGMD010000137.1 GCA_028292565.1 Burkholderia sp.
GCGTCCTCCGTCGCAAGCTGGGGCAACAAGGCATAGTATGATTGGCAAGATGCAGCGGTTCATCCCCCGCTATCCGGCACACGAGCCCGTCACTTTTCGAAAGACTCTGTCGTATGCACGCAGCCGCGTTTATCCAGGATCTCGCCGTGATCATGCTGATCGCGGGTATCGTCAGTGTTCTGTTCCATCGCCTCAAGCAACCTGTCGTCCTCGGCTATATCGTTGCGGGCGTCATCATCGGTCCCCATACGCCGCCGTTCAAACTGATCCAGGACGAGCATACGATCCAGATCCTGGCCGAGCTCGGTGTCGTCTTTCTCATGTTCTCGCTCGGGCTGGAATTCAGCCTGAAGAAACTGAGCCGGGTCGGCGCAACGGCGTTCGTGGCCGCGCTGGCCGAGATCACATTCATGATCTGGATCGGCTTTGAGATCGGCTCTTTCTTCGGATGGAAGCCGATGGATTCGCTGTTCCTCGGTGCGATGCTTGCCATCTCATCAACCACGATCATCGTGAAAGCGCTCGAAGAACTCGGCATGAAGCGAGAGAAATTCGCTCAGCTGATTTTCGGCATCCTGATCGTTGAAGACATCCTGGCTATTGGCCTGATGGCGCTTTTGTCGGGGATCGCGATGACGGGCGAGGTCGATGCCGCCAGTGTGTTCGCCACGGTCGGCAAGCTGTCGCTGTTCATGATTGTCGCTTTGGTCCTCGGGTTGCTGGTCGTGCCGCGGTTGCTGGTCTATGTGGCCCAGTTCAAGAGCAACGAGATGATGTTGATCACAGTGCTCGGACTATGCTTCGGCTTCTGCCTGCTGGTGGTGAAGCTGGAATACAGCATTGCGCTCGGCGCTTTCCTGATCGGCGCCATCATGGCCGAGGCGCGGCCATTGCACTGGATTGAAAGATTGGTCGAGCCGGTGCGCAACATGTTCAGCGCGATTTTCTTCGTCGCGATAGGGCTGTTGTTCGATCCGACTGTACTGGTCGACTATGCGCTTCCGATTGCCGTGATCACCGTGGCGGTGGTGCTCGGCAAAGTGCTTACCTGCGGCCTCGGCACATTCCTCGCGGGCCACGACGGACGCACTTCGATGCGTGTGGGAATGGGCGTGTCCCAGATCGGGGAATTCTCGTTCATCATTGCAACGCTGGGCCTGACGCTCAAGGTCACCAGCGAATTTCTTTATCCGATCGTGGTCGCAGTATCGGCAATCACCACCTTGCTGACTCCCTACCTGATCAAGGCCGCCGACCCGCTCTCCGCGAGGCTCGCTACATCGATGCCGAACCGCATGGCGGATTTTTTCGGACGCTATTCGGTGTGGCTGCAAAGCATACAGCTGGAAGGGGACAGGGCCGTCATTGCGAATATCATCCTGCGCATCTCGTTGCAGATCCTGGTCAACTGCGCGCTGGTTGCGGCGGTGTTCCTAGCCGGGGCTTACCTGATCGGCGGCCGGAATGTCGTGACCTCGATCACGGATGAACAAATACAGCGCACCATCGTATGGGGCGCGGCGCTGGTGATCTCGTTGCCGTTCCTGATCGCAACCTATCGCAAGCTGGAGGCGCTCTCCATGTTGCTCGGCGAACTGCGGATGACCCCGAGAGTCGCCGGACGTTACAAGGCCGGTATGCGGCATATGGTCTTCCGACTGATACCCGCCTTGTCCATCGCCGCAATCCTGCTGCTGATTTCGGTGCTCAGCGCCAGCATCCTGCCCCCGGCGGAATGGCTGGCCGCTGTACTGATTGGCGCCGCCATATTGGCGGGTTTGCTCTGGAAGCCGTTCGTCAAATTGCATGCGCGCTTGCAGATCGCTTTATTCAAGACTCTGGAAGAAGACAAGAGCGAGCATTAGGGCCCGCGCACTAACAAGTTGTTCATTGTGGCGGTCGTAGCGGGATGCAATGCCAGGGGGCCGCCCAAGTGCGCCCGGCACGCCGCAGTGCGCCCGCTACGGCCAGCGAAATTGGCCAACTTATTCCTGCGCAGTGCCTTAGTCGACAGCACCTTGGTCGCGCAGCCATTGGACCAGCTTCTGCAAACCGTCGCGGTTGATGGAGATCGCGCTTGATACCAGTTCGTTGGGGTCGCCGGGGACGTCTTCTTTGATCTGGATTTCTATCGAAGAATCGTTTCCCGTGTGCAGCGTGACCACTAATTGCTCAGTGCCCACGGAACCGGCGTTGCGGATGACGGCTTGCCCTGTTTCGGATGCCTGAAATGTGGTTTGCATGCGGTTCTCCTGGATCTGCTGGCGACGTCAATTGTACGCTTTCAGGAACGCTCACTTTTTCGAAATAAAAGCATTTCCCTCGATGTAAAACCGCAATTCTTCATGCGCCCAATGTCCGGCATAGGCGACGCCGATGCGTGGTCGTTCGACGATGGAAAACGTTTCCTTCCACAGCGGTTCGGCAATATAGAAATCATCTTTCAGCAGGTCATGTCCGTTCAGCCGTTTGTCGATGCCCATGGCCCGGCACAACAGGCCCGGTCCTTTGGTATTGGCTTCGATATTGGCAATGGGCTCCAGCGCGCGCAATAACACCGCTGCGCCGTGGCCTTCCTGTTCGGTGACGACATTCATGCAATGGTGCATGCCGTAGATCAGGTACACATAGGCGCGGCCGGGTGGGCCATACATGATCTGGGTGCGCGGTGTGATGCCCTTTGATGAATGCGATGCGAGATCGTGGGCGCCGATGTAGGCTTCGGTTTCGACGATACGTCCGCGGCGCTCGACGCCGTCGACGATATGCACCAGATGTTTGCCGAGAAGTTCGCGTGCAACTTTGACGGTGTCGCGATTGTAGAAGGAGCGGGGGAGTTTTTTGTCCATGGGCTGGTTACAGTCCTTCCCCTTCAAGGGCGCCCGGCGTAGGGGGAAGGCCGGGATGGGGTTCGCTGGTGCGCAATCAAAACCCATCCCCACCCTGACCCTCCCATTGGAGGGGAGGAAACTTTGAGGGCTTGCGGGAGAGGGAAATGAATCAGCTCAACTGATTCGCAAACATCTCCAGATGATGATCCGTGCTGCCGAACTGCAGTTCAATCGCCATCAATCGCTTGAAGTAATGGCTGACGTCCAGTTCATCGGTCACGCCCATGCCGCCATGGAGTTGCACGGCCTGCTGGCCGACGAAACGGCAGGCCTGGCCGATCACGACTTTGGCGGCGAACAGCGCGCGCCGGCGTGCGACAGGATCGGGGTCGGTGCAGCGCACGGCAGCCAAGTAACTCATCGAACGGGCCTGCTCGATATGCAGCACCATGTCGGCCATCCTATGCTGCAATGCCTGGAATTTTCCGATCGGCACACCGAACTGCTTGCGGTTCCTGGCATACTCGACGGTCGCGGCAAGCAGCTTGTCGAGGGCGCCGACAGCTTCGGCACACACGGCTGCGAGGCTGATATCGAGAATTTCGCCGAGCCGGGTTTCGGGGTCGCTGTCGGCATCGAGTAATGCGCTGGCAGGTACGAAGGTTTGGCTCAGCCGGACTTCACTGGCGCGTACGCCATCGACGGTCGAGTAGGGCACCTTGCGCAAGCCCTCCGCATTTCCCGGTACCGCGAATACCGCCAGCGGTCCATGTTGCCCAGCCGCCGCGAGACGCGCGGTGACCAACAGGACATCCGCTGAAGCGCCGTGTGAAACCAGGCTCTTGTGCCCGGTCAGCATATAGCCGTCGCCGGCCGGCCATGCGCGTGTTTCGATCGCGTGCCAGTCAAAACGCGTACCCGGTTCATCATGCGCGAGGACCGCGATTTCTTCGCCGGCGGCAAGTGCCGGGAGCAGGGCGGAGCGTTGTGCGCTGTTGCCGAGCGCCGCTATCGTTTTGGTCGCAATCACTGCGCTTGCCAGATAGGGTTCCAGCAGCAAGCCTTCACCGATCGCATTCATGACCAGCATGGTGTCGATCGGACTGCCGTCGAGACCTCCTTCTTCTTCGGGCACGTTCAACGACAGCAAACCGATATCCGCCAGCCCTTGCCAGACCTCGCGGCTGAAGCCTTCCGCCGACTTTTCCCTGATCTGCCTGCGGGTTTCAAAACCATACTCCTGGGAGACGAAGCGGCGGGTGGTGTCGAGCAGCATCTGCTGTTCGTCGGTAAATGTGAAATCCATCGTTACTCCTCTTACAGGCCCAGGATCATCTGGGAGATGATGTTCTTTTGAATCTCGTTGGAGCCGCCGTAGATCGACAGCTTGCGCATGTTCAGGTAATTGGCGGCGAGCGGGATCGAATAGAACGGCCCCACCACATCGCCCTGGTACCCGGCCGCCATCGCTTCGCGTCGCAACGGCAGCGCATAAGGGCCGACCGCCTGTGTCAGCAGCTCGGTGATCGCCTGCTGGATTTCGGTGCCCTTGATTTTCAGGATCGATGCTTCCGGCCCCGGCGCGCGTTGCTGCGCTTCCGCCGACAGCACGCGCAGGTTTGTGATCTCCAGCGCGGTCAGGTCGATCTCGACCTGGGCTATGCGCGCGGCGAACATCGGGTCCTTGATCAGCGGTTTGCCGTTTTTGATTTCCAGCGATGCGATGCGCTTCAGACGCGCAAGCTCGCGTTTGGCGATGCCGATGCCGGCGATATTTGTGCGCTCGTGGCCGAGCAGGAATTTGGCGTAAGTCCAGCCTGAATTCTCTTCGCCCACCCGGTTTTCTACGGGAACGCGCACGTTCTCGAACCACACTTCATTGACCTCATGCGCGCCATCCATCGTGATGATCGGACGCACCGTGATGCCGGGCGTCTTCATGTCGATCAGGATAAAGGAGATGCCGCGCTGTGGTTTCACTTCGGTGTCGGTGCGTACCAGGCAGAAGATCCAGTCCGCATACTGGCCTTGCGTGGTCCAGGTCTTCTGGCCGTTGACGATGTAATGATCGCCCTCACGTATTGCACGGGTCTTCACCGATGCCAGGTCGGAACCGGCGCCGGGTTCGGAATACCCCTGGCACCACCATTCTTCCGCCGCCAGGATTTTCGGCAGGAAGCGGTGCTGTTGCGCCGGCGAGCCGAATGCCATGATGACCGGCGCCACCATCTTCAGGCCGAACGGAATCCCGCGCGGCGCGCCCGCTGCCGCGCCTTCCTCTTCAAAAATATACTGCTGCACCGCGGTCCATCCCGGACCGCCGAACTCGGCAGGCCACGATACGGCGCCCCAGCCTTTGGCATGCAGGATGCGCTGCCAGCGCACGTAATCGTCGCGCTCAAGGATCAGGCCGTTGAGCACCTTGTGCCGGATGTCGGCCGGGAGGGACTTGGCGACGAATTCGCGCACGTCCTGGCGGAAGGCGATTTCTTCAGGGGTGAAGTTCAGGTCCATGGATTTCTCTTGTTCGTTGTGCGCACTACGCGGCGTTGAAAGCGGTGCGCAGGGCGCACCCGGCGTGTTACTGGAATGCCTGGATGCCCGTCTGTGCGCGGCCCAGGATCAGCGCATGGATGTCATGCGTGCCTTCATACGTATTGACTACTTCCAGGTTCACCATGTGGCGGATGATGCCGAACTCATCGGAGATGCCGTTGCCGCCCAACATGTCACGCGCGGTGCGTGCTATGTCCAACGACTTGCCGCAGGAA
>JAQGMD010000219.1 GCA_028292565.1 Burkholderia sp.
GGCGCGATGAATGTTTTAGCGCGAGGACATCGCGTTTTAGCCTGTGGAGAGTCGGCGCAGTCAGGCCACTCGATGAAGCAGGAACCCGCCGACGCGACCCGCAGATCTGCGCGCGGCGCCGTAGGAACCCCGTCCTTTAGGGCGGAGAGGATGTCAAAAAGCTTTCCGAAAGCCGGCTGCAAGGGAACGGCCCGGACGACACCCCGGTCAATGCCGCGTTGTATTTAATCGCTCAACACAATACTGTTGTCGCCGGTGCTCCTGTAAATATCCACCGGGCGCTCCGGAGCGGAGCGCATGCTTCTCAGCTGTCGATGGGCAACACGGCATCGTTGTCCAATAACATGCTCGCTAGTCATCACGCTGTCCACCAGAAAGACGGCGCATCGAAGCTGACGGTCAATGAGAAGATTCACGCTATTTCAAAAAAGATCGATGAAGCATCACCTTTGTTGCAAGACACGACGGTACGTAGCCATGATGGCTGGCAGTTGCTTGAGGAGCTCGGGAAGGAGCATCTTGCCATCATCGATCCGGCCTATTGGGAGCCGGCAGAAAAGACAAGCATAGTAACTTACGGCAGGGGCAAGGTTGCCGAATTATCAGAAGAGGGTTTTCTTGACAAAGTCCGCCGATATGTCATGCCCGCTTGGGGCGCAAATGCGCGGCTAGTTCTGACCAATCGATATTCACCATCGGTTGCAACCAGCCTCTCCAATATGGGATGGGTTGTCCATGGGCCGACAGCACCATCCAATGCCTCTGTCGGGAAGAAGGACCCGATGCGTGAATTGGTCGCGGTTAACTTTAATTTTGATCCACTGGCCCGTGTTCGTGCTTACGTCGCGTTCCCTGGGCCGGAGCGCCAACTGCTCCCGGCAGTCAATGATCGACATGGCGCGCCCAGGGGGCAGACCAAGCGCACCGCCATGACGGAGTCCCCGGCAAAAGCGGTGGCAACCGATCAATCGTAGCTCATTAGTGTCCAGCGCAGTTGCTACGAGAGTCGCACGATGCAGGACTGAAGGCAGCGGGTGGCTGATTTGAAGCGCCGCATTTAGTCCCCGGCGGCAGCGCCGGTCCAGTGACATTGAAATACTGCTGCTCGACACTACAGGCAAGGTTGTACTTGCACCCATTGAATAGATCAGGGTAGGAACCCCGATCGGAGCCTTAATGACCAACACGTTGGACAGCTCGGCTGCCGTGCAGACCTGGGAGGGCAGCAAGCAGTACCTCACCGTCAGCGCCCCCGTTGTTCTACGTGGCAGTTTCCCGGGCTTCGGCTGGCAAGTGGTCGCGAGACAGCCGATCGAAGTCGCGCTGGCCTCCTCGGTTCGACTGCGCAATTCATTTTTTGTCGGCGCGCTGTTGCTTAGAGCGTTGGCATCGCTGATTGCCTGGCTCATCGCACGGAAAATCACCGAGCCGGTGCGTCAGCTCGCCGAGTCCGCGAAGGTGATAGCCAGCGGCTCGCCTCCTGAGGCGGTGGTTCGCAGCACGATTGGAGAGGTGGCCAGCGTACAGGAAGCAATCAATGATCTGGCAGCCGACAGGCAGTGGCACGCGTTGGCAAGCGGTGACCACAAGCGCCAGTTCATGACGTTCGCCGACGCGTTGCCGCACCTGGTATTTCAGGCCGATGCGTCAGGAAACGTGGAGTACGTAAACTGCCGATGGATCGAGATGTTGGGACCGCTGCAGGGCTTCAAACTCGACAACCTCGCCGAGTACATGGATGAACAGGATCGCGACATGTTTCTCGCCTCATGGCGAGACTGTGCGCAACGGGGGGCAAACCTGGAGATCACCTCGCGCATGAAGGCGGACCTGATGAATGGCCATGAATCGTTCAGGATACGCGCGCAAGCAGTAAGCGACCGGGAAGGTCGCCTGCTACGTTGGGTCGGCACCCTGACAAATGTCCATCAGAACGTGCTTGCGTCGGAAAAAACCGAGGCAGCCCTTGAGCAAGAGCGCACCACCCGCATGGAAATCGAACGCCTATCAAGGATGAAAGATGATTTCCTGGCGACGCTCTCGCATGAACTGCGCACCCCGTTGAACATTATCGGTGGGTGGGCGCAGATGCTTGACTTACGCCCAAAGGGGGACGACTATGTCAAGCAGGCGGCCCGAATCATTAGTCGCAATGTCGACATCCAGGCTAAGCTGATTGCCGACTTGCTTGATACGAGTGCCATCGTGGCCGGGAAAATCTCCCTCGACGCCGCAATGCTCGATGGGGTGCAATTGGTCAAGGATCTGGTTGAGCCGATGGCAGAGCTTGCAAGGTCCAAGCAACTTGAAGTCGATGTGTTTGTTCCCGCCCGCCCCATCCTGATTCAAGCAGACGCGCGGCGCTTCAGCCAGATCATGTCCAACTTGCTGGCCAACGCCATAAAATTTACCGCCGCCGGTGGGCGCATCGCGGTTACAGTCGAGGAAAAGCCGGACCAGCTCGAGATACGCGTGTCCGATACCGGCTGTGGAATTGCACCCGATTTCATCCCACATGTATTTGGTCGGTTTCGGCAACAGGATTCCTCAAGCACACGAGCGAAAGCCGGCCTCGGCTTGGGGCTCGCAATTGCAAAAAGCCTGATCGAGCTTCACGAGGGCACAATTGCCGTCGCAAGTGCCGGTGTCGGCAAGGGATGTACCTTTGTCCTGACCCTGCCCGCTTTTGCAAACCCGACTCGCGACTCAGCACCAATGCTGCAGGCCCGGCCAGACACATTGTTGCCCAGCGTTGATGGCAGACTCGGCGGGGTACGCATCCTTGTGACTGACGACGAGCCCGACGCACGAGCGATGATGACTGAAATGCTGCAGGCGGTCGGTGCCGCCGTGTCGACCGCGGCTTCGGGGGCGGAAGCGCTCAAGGCCTTAAACGCAGGTCGGTTCGACCTGCTCATTTGCGATATCGGCATGCCTGAAATGGACGGGCACGCGTTGATCCGGTGCGTGCGCGCCTCGAACGAAGAATTTGCCGCCATACCTGCATTGGCGTTGCAGGGCTACCGCATCAAAACTCGTTAACTATCAAGCGCTTACATAACCGCTTGTAAACGGGGAGAAAAGCGCGTTTACTATCCCCTTTTGCATGGGGGCTGAATGGAAGTGCGGGTCGATTACGAGACGTTGAAGGAGTGTTTTGAAGG